>VXNG01000218.1 GCA_009840695.1 Acidimicrobiaceae bacterium | reverse complement strand
GTAGAAGAGCGACGCCGCCACGGTGAGGCTGGCGAGCAGGGCCGGGCCTCCGGCCGTCAAGGCCAGCACGGAGATGGTCACATAGTTGGGTGTGGGCCCCATGATCAGGATGTGTCCGCCGCCGAGCCGCCGGAACCGGCTGGCTTGCAGCGCGGTGAGTGCCCCGGCGATGACCAGAGATGCGAACACGGCCCAGGTGAGGTAGCTGTCGTCCTGGTCACCGGCGCGGGCGGTTATGGCCACGATCAGCACGATGGTGGCCAGCACCAGCATTACCCCCTGAGCCCCGACGCTCAGCGCGATCAGCGGCGGGCAGGGCTCGTCCGGTTCGTAACGGATGGACTGGTTGGCTTCCGGTGATGTCATCGGCGCCTCTCATTGTCGCACCGTTGCCTTTGATCGCGTCGTGGGTCCACGGTCGAGCGGCGTGGCTACCATCACTGCATGGCGCGGATTGACTTGGTGCATCCGGACAATGCCGAGGGGGCCTGGTTCGTCGACACGCGCTGTATCCGGTGCGACGCTGCTCGGCACTGGGCGCCCGGACTCATCGACAGGGACGCCGACGGGCTTTCATTCGTGGCTCGCCAGCCGGAGCATGCCGGAGAGATCGCCGCGCTGTGGCGAGCGGCGGTGGCCTGCCCCACGCAGTCCATTGGCACCACTGAGGCCCGACGTCCACCTGAACCGGCTTTCCCGTTCGAGTTGACGCCCGGTGTGTACGCCCTAGGGCACAACGCCCGGGAGTCGTTCGGAGCGCACTCGTACCTGGTGCCTCGACCCGAGGGGAACCTGATGACCGACTCGCCGCGCTTCACCCGCGGCCTGGCCACCGGGATCGACGATCTCGGCGGGGTACGTCATGTGCTGTTGACCCACCGGGACGACGTCGCCGACGCCGACCGCTGGGCCGATCGGTACGGCGCCGATGTCTGGATCCACGAGGCCGACGCCGACGCCGCCCCTTACGCCACAGGCCTGTTCGAGGGGGATGAGTCGAAGGAGACCGCGCCGGGCGTGGTGACTGTTCCGGTGCCCGGTCACACGGAGGGTTCGGTCGTGTTCCATGTGGATGGCCGGTGGCTGTTCACCGGCGACACCTTGCACTGGAACCACCGGCGGGGCGAGCTCGACGTGTTCGCCGGGGCGATGTTCCACTCGTGGCAGGCATTGGCCGACTCGATGGACCGGCTGGCGACGCTGCCGGTGGAATGGGTCTTCCCGGGCCACGGCAACTGGCATCACGTTGGTGCCGACCTCTACGCCGAGCAGATGGACCGGCTGGGTCCGGCCATGCGTGAGATCGGCCGCTCCGGCTGGTCTGCTCGCCCGAATGATGCCTACGACTGGTTCTAGCCCGCGATCGGCAGGGCGCCTCCGGTCTCAAGAGCGGGCTTGGACTCGTTTCGGGCTGCTCCGGTAGGGTCGCGTCGTGATCGCGGACATAGAGCACGAGCCGGTAGTGGATCGTCTGCGACGCAGGGTGGGCGAGACGTCCGGGCTGGTGGATGCCCCGCTGGACAGTCCGATGCTGCAGCCCTACGAGGTATACGACCAGGACCTGTTCGACCTCGAGATGGTACGGGTCTACGCCCGCTCCTGGGTCTGGCTGGGCGACACCGAGGACTTGACCGAGCCCGGTGACTTCATCACCGGCACCATCGGCTACCAGCCCGTGATGGTCATCCGCCAGGAGGACGGATCGGTCCGGGGGTTCCTCAACAACTGCCGCCACCGGGCCTCGGGACTGCTGTACGAGCCGGCCGGCAACTGCGGGAAGACAATGACATGCCCGTACCACAACTGGGCCTACAACATCGACGGCCGGCTGGTAGGAATCCCGGATCGGAACCGCATGTACCCCGACGACCTGCCCACTTCCGACTACGGGTTGGCGCCGATCCGCATCGAGGTGGCCTGGGACAAGCTCGTGTTCGGCTGCCTGTCCCGCAAGGCGCCGCCCTTCCGGGAGTGGATCGCCCCCCTGGCCGAGCGGTACGGCCTCTACAGGTTCGGCACCTTCACCCGCTACTACCGGGAGCTCGACGAGACCTACCCCATCAACTGGAAGGCCTTCGCGGAGAACTCCAACGACGACTACCACGTGCGCTTCGTGCACCGGCGCCTCAACCGGTTCCGCAAGCAGATGGACACCATCGTGCGCTTCGAGGGCCGCACCTGCAGCGGATTCAAGCCCCACTCCGACACCGAGGACGCAACCGGCGGGCGCACCGATCTCACCCATGAGCAGCTGCTCGGCCACTACGCCGACTTCATCTACCCCAACCTCACGCCGCTGCCCTACCCGACGCAGCTCATCCTGGTGCGGGCCGACCCCATCGCCCCGGACCGCACCCGGCTGTTCAGCCGCATCTACGGGATCGACAAGTCGATAGCGGAGCAGGACTTCGAGCTGGACCGTCTGGCCACCACCAACCTCGAGGACACCAACATGGTGACCGAGCTCATGAAGAACCTGCGCTCGCCTTTCTACCGGGTAGGTCCGGCCTCTACTTGGGAGGGCCGGGCCGCCCACGTGATGAAGCTGGTTCGGGCCGATGTGGCCTCCCCCCTGGCTGACGACGAGTTCAGCGGGCCGCTGCCGGCCGACTGAACCGGACGAGAGGAAGAAACGTCCATGAGCACGGCTGGCCCTCCGGCCTCGGCGGTGTCGGCGGGAAAGCGCCGACGCTTCCGTCACATCTTCCGCGCCGATGACCGGGCTGTCTTCGTGGCCATGGACCATCCCGCCTACATGGGCATGGGTGTCGCGCCTTCCGCCGCGGCCGCGATCGCTGATGGCCGGCCCGACGCCATCCTGGCCACCTGGCATCTGGCCCGCACCCGTCCCGAGGCCTTCGCGGGCGCCGGGCTGGTGCTGCGGGTCGACGGCGGGATCTCCGATCTCGGCGATCCGCCCGCCAGCGACACGACCTCGTTGCTCTACTCGGCCGAGCAGGCGATGGTGCTCGGTGCTGACGCCGTAGTGATCATGGTGTTCCCCGGCACCCCCGACGAAGAGCACTCGCTGGGGCGACTGGCCCGCCTGGCCGCCGAGTGCGAACTCCTCGGTCTGCCAGTGATGGCCGAGTCGATACCGGGAGGCTGGCCCCGCACAGTGCCCTGGACCGCGGAGAACGTCGGCCGGGGGGCCCGGCTCGCGGTGGAGCTCGGCGCTGACATCGTCAAGACCATGTGCCCCGGTCCCCCCGAGGAGTTCGCGGCGGTGGCCGAGGCCTGCCCCGCCCCGGTCGTGGCCCTGGGCGGTCCCAAGGTCGACGACGAGGACCAGGTCGTCGCGCTGGCCCGCGGTGTGGTCGAAGCGGGTGGTGCCGGTGTGGCCTTCGGCCGCAACGTCTGGGGCTCCGACGACCCGGCCGCGCTGGTGGGACGCCTGATGGAGGCTGTTCACGGTGCGGGGACGAGCTGATGGGCGGGCCCTCGACGTCGGTGCTCGATGACCGCTTGTACCAGCGTCTAGCCGATCTGGTATCGGCGGATTTGCCCGACCGGGGTCCCGGCGACGGTGACCTGCGCCCGGCGGTGGAGCAGGCCCTCTACCACGAGGCCCGACTGCTGGACGATCGCCGCTACCGGGCGTGGCTGGAGCGGTTCACCGACGACTGCGTCTACTGGGTCCCCCTCGATCCTGTGGCCGATCCCCGGACGAAGGTCTCCTACGTTCTCGATGATCGCCGTCGCATGGCCGACCGCATCGGACTGCTGGAGACCGGATGGGCCCACGCCCAGGAACCGCCCTCGAGGACCTCTCGCACAGTGTCGAATGTGGAGGCCTGGCCCGCCGATGGCGGCGACACTCTGGCCCGCTGCTCGACGGTGGTGTGGGAGCACCGCAAGGACCGGCTGACTGCGTTCGCGAGCCGCAACGACTACGTGCTGGCCTCCCTGGGAGACGGCTGGGCCATCAGGTACAAGATCGTTCGCCTGGTGGACTGCGCCGGCGATGTCCGCAAGTTCTCGTTCGTGCTATAGAGGCCGCAAAGGCAGGTGCCGCCATGGACGCTCTCGACGCTCTGATCCAGCCCCATCGGGTCCATCGCTCGCTCTACACCGATGCCGACATCTTCGTCACCGAGATGGAGAGGGTCTTCGGAGGCGCCTGGGTCTATCTCGCTCACGAGAGCCAGCTGCCCGACCCGAACGACTTCATCACGACCCGGATGGGCCTGCGCCCCCTGATCCTCACCCGCGACACCGACGGCGGGCTGCACGGGCTGTTCAACCGCTGCGCCCACCGAGCCTCGATCGTCTGCCAGTCCGAGTGCGGATCGGCGCGGCGATTCCAGTGCTCCTACCACGGGTGGACCTACTCGAACCGGGGCGAGCTGGTCAACGTGCCCTTCGTCGAGGGGTACCCGCCGGAGTTCGACAGAGCTGATCACGGCCTGGCCCTCGTACCGCGTCTGGGCACCTACCGGGGCCTGATCTTCGGCACGCTCAACGGCGACGCACCCACCCTGGCCGAGTGGCTCGGCCCGGCCGGCCCCCTGATCGACGAGTTCGTGGACCGCTCGCCGACCGGACGGGTGGAGGTGCGCAACTGCCAGCGGATGATCTATCGCGGCAACTGGAAACTGGCCTGGGACAACGCCGGCGACGGGCTGCACCCCACCTTCGCCCATCGCAGCTTCCTGGTGCTCAACGAGCGTCAGCACGGGGGCGCCCGCTCGTTGTCGCAGTTCAAGGCCAGCCCCGACGACACCGGCATGTACGGCCTGGACCTGGGCAACGGCCACATGTTCGTGGACCAGCGTCCCGGCCTGCAGCAGTCCTTCTGGGAGACGCAGCGGCCGGTGCCGGGACGGGAGTGGTATGCGGATCGCATCTCGGAGCGTTTCGGTGACGACGCGGCCGGCGTGCTGGAGATGGCACCGGGCTCGATGGTGAACCTCTCGATCTTCCCGAACCTGCTCATCAAGGGCAACACGTTCGAGACGGTGGACCCGGTGAGCGTGGGCGAGACCCGGCTGCACACCTGGGTGGCGGCTGCGGAGGGAGCGCCCGACGAGGTGAACGTGCTGCGCATGCGGATCGCCGAGGATTTCCCCAGCCTGGGCAACCCCGACGACCTGGAGATATTCGAGCGTTGCCAGGAGGGCTTGGCCATTCCCGAGGTGGAGTGGGTGGACATGAGCAAGGGGCTCGGCCACGAGGCCGAGGAGGTGACTGCCGACGGGGTGCGGCGGGCGCCGGTGACCCACGAGGGGCCGATGCGGGGCTACCTGCGGGCGTGGCTGGAGCTGATGTCGGCCGATGCGAAGCTCACGACGGCCCGCGCTGGCGAGACCAGCTTCGAGAAGGCCGCATGACGCCGCCGGCAGGGACCACCGACCTCCAGCCGCCCGGGCGGGTCCTGCAGGAGGTGGTCGTGCCCCGCTGCGAGGGCCGGGCGGTCGAGGTGCTGGCCGGGCAGGTGCTCAGGATCGTGGCGCTGGACGGCCCGCAGGTGGCCGACTCGACGTTCCTGGCTCTCGGCAACCCGCGCGAGGGCTATCACGCCGGCCAGACGGTGGCCCTCAACATGCTGGCCGGTACGGGGACCATGCGGCGGATCACCACCCTGTGGTCGCGTCCGCCCTACGAGCGGCCGATGCTGACGGTCGTCGACGACCCGGTCGGGGTCCACTTCGCCTGGAACGGCGGCCGCTGCTCGGCCGGTGTCTACGCCATCCGCGACGGCATCGAATCGGAACGCCGGACCTGCCAGGGCAACCTGGAGGAGGCCGTCAGGCCCTGGGGCGTGGACCGGGACCTGATACCCGACGTGTTCAACGTGTTCATGTACACCGATGTGGAGGACGAGCAGCGTCTGGTGTTCCGAGAGTCGCCCGCGGCTGCCGGCGACTACATCGACCTGAGAGCCGAGATCGACGTGCTGGCCGCGGTGTCGGCCTGTCCCAGCGAGACCTCCGCGTCCAATGGCGGCGAGCCGAAGCGCCTGGGCCTTGAAGTTCGGGAGGGGCACGTTCGCGAGGGCGAAGCCCCGGAAGGGAAGTAGCTGAGATGGTGAGGATGGTGCGCAAGGCCCAGGTCGATTCGAGCGACGTGGCCAGGGTGCGGCAGTGGATCGATCGGTACACCGGCTATATGGCCGCGGCCGATCCCGAGCAGGTGACGGTGACCTCCTGGATGGAGGCCTACGGCGCCTACGGCAAGGTGTACTGGATGATCGATGCGCCGAGCCTGGCCGTGCTCGACGAGTTCCTGGAGCGCCTTGTAACCGAGGAGGGATACCGGGAGATCCTCAAGGCCGGCAGCGAGCTGTTCGTGTCCGGCCAGACCAGTGACCAGCTGCTGAAAGAGGTCTGAGTTCGTTGGCTCGCCGGCCCGGTGCGTCGCCGCGCCGGGACTCCCGCCGCGATCTGCTGCCCTTCCAGTTGCTGATGGGCGTTACCGCCGGAGGCATCGGCGGGATCGTCACCGTGCTCGGCGAGTTGCGTGACGAGTTGGGCTTCAGCGGTTCCGGAATCGGGATCATGGTGGCCAGCGGTTTCGTGGCCGCCTTCCTGTCGCAGGTGACCCTGGCCCGGCTGGCCGATGCGGGCCATTCCCGGGTGATGGCGACCGCCGGGATCGCGCTCAGCGCGGTCGCCATGGTGATGATGGTCTTCGCGGTCGACCTGGAGGTGTGGATTCTGAGTAGGGCTGCGTTGGGTTTCGCCGGGGGGCTCATCCTTCCCGGTGTGCGCAGGGCCGCCTCGGTCCACGACCCGGTGCGGGCCGGTGAGAACCTCGGCCGCATGGTGGTGGCCGAGACGACGGGGTTCATCTTCGGCCCCTCCTTGACCGCTCTCCTGGTGTGGCTGGGCGGGATTCGCTTGCCCTTCGCCGTGTTCGCGGCGGCGATGCTGCTGTTCTTGCCGGTGGCTGTGCGATTGCCTCCCGACCGCGGCCTTCTGGACCGCTCGGGACGGGCCACGTCGTTCGATCTCCTGCGGGGGCGGCGCCTGCAGGGAGCGCTGACCATCGTCGGCGGCTACTTCATGATGGTCGGCGCCTGGGAGTCCGTGCTGCCGGTGATGTTCGCCGACCGGGGCGCCGGTGCCGCTCTGACCGGCATCGCCTTCACGATGGTTGCGCTGCCGATCATGCTGGTGGGCACCCGGGCGGGCCGGCTGGCCGACCGGGTAGGACCGGTGCGGGTGACGATGGCCGGGCTCGTTGTGGTGAGCGTGAGCACCATGACCTTCGGTGTCATTCCCGGTGTGATCCCGATAGCAGGGGTGATGACGCTGGTGGGCTTCGCGGACGGCTACGGCTTCACCGCGGCCCACGCGGTGGTGGCTCGGGCCGTACCCGAGCGGCGGCAGGCGGCCGCCCTGGGATTGATGGGCGCGGCCGAGGTGGCGGGGGCCGCCATCTCGGCCCTTCCTGCTGCGTGGGTGTACGAGAGTTACGGGTCCGGGCCGACCTGGGCCGCAGTCGGACTGACGGTGCTGGTGCTCGTAGTGACCGGCTGGCTGCGCATCAGGGGCACGGTGCCGGTGTCCGGCCCCGACGCGCCCGCGCCGCGACCGCACTGATTCAAGCGCTTTATCCGGGTTACCCGCTGTGTGGCTGGGCTAGGGTGCGCCGCGGTGTACTCGTCGCTGGCACGATCGTGCTTCCGCCATCCGTGGCGTGGTGTCGTCGTCTGGCTCGTCGTCCTGTTCCTGGCGCTGGGCGCCTCCCAGAGTCTCGGGGAGGCCTACAGCGGCGATCTGGCCATCTCGGGAACCGAGAGCCACGACGGGAACGACATTCTGAAAGAGCACTTCTCGGGCGCCGGCGCCGGCCCTGCCGGGACGATCGTGTTCCGGGCTGAGCAGGGGGTCGACGATCCCGAGGTGCGATCCGCGATGAGCGAGCTGTTCGCCCGGGTGAAGGCCCTTGAGGACACCGAGGTCATTACGCCCTATGACCCGTTCGTCGGAGCGCTGCGCATAGCTCAGGAAGGGAACGATGCCGGCCGGATCGCCTACGCCGATGTGAGTCTCCCGCCCGGAACGAGCGGCACAGAGGCTCAGGACATGGGCCGGACCATCGAGGGCCAGATCGAGGAGCTGGGCCTGAACTCCGTCGAGGGCCTGGAAGTGGAGGTCGGCGGGATCTGGTTCGCCGAGTTGCGGCCGCCCGAGTCGGAGGCGGTCGGCCTCGCCTTCGCCGTCTTCGTCCTGATCGCAGTGCTCGGCTCGGTGATGGCCATGGGGGCCACGGTGGCCGCGGCTCTCGTGACCGTCGGGATCGGCGCGACCTCCATCATCGTCTTCAGCAACCTCATGACGGTGCCGGACTTCGCGCCGGCCATCGGCCTGATGATCGGGCTGGGCGTCGGCATCGACTACGCCCTGTTCATCATCACCCGCTACCGGGACGCTCTGGGCGAGGGCCACGGGCGCGAGCAGGCCCTGGTGGTGGCCCTCGACTCGGCCGGCCGGTCGGTCATATTCGCGGGAGCGACGGTCGTCGTGTCGCTGCTGGGAATGCTGTTCATCGGGATCCCGTTCGTGACCGGTTTCGGTGTGGCCGCCGCGGCCACGGTGGCGGTCGTCATGGTCGGCTCGGTGACGTTGCTGCCGTCGCTCATCGCGCTGCTCGGTGAGCGGATCACCACAACCCGTGTGCGAGGCATCATCGCCGCGGTGCTGTTCAGCGTGGCCCTCTTCGGCTTCGGTGCCGGCATCGAACCGCTGGCGGCCGGGGCTGTGCCGGTGGCGGTGATCGTGCTGGTGGCGGGATTGTTCGGAAGGGACCGGAACCCGCTGCGGCGCAGGCTGCGGCCGCGGCGGGAGCGTCCGCTGCGCGAGACCGGCTGGTACCGGCTCAGCCGGGCGGTGCAAGCCCGACCGTGGGCGTTCGCGATAGGCGGCACCATCCTCCTGCTCCTGCTGGCTGCCCCGGTGCTGGTGTTGCGGTTCGGCTTCGCCGACGAGAGCAACTACGGCCCCGAGACCACGACTCGCAAGGCCTACGAACTTCTCGTCGACGGCTTCGGGGCGGGTGCCAACGGTCCGCTGGTGGTAGTAGCCGAGGTGTCGGGACCCTCCCAGATGGCTGAGCTGAACCGCTTGGCTCAGGCCATGGCGGCCACCGATGGCGTGAGCTTCGTCAGCCCGCCGATCCCCAACAGCCCGGTAGCGCCCACGGCTGCTGTGATCGAGGTGCGACCGACCACCGGACCTCAGGCCGCCGAGACCGAGGCTCTCGTCAAGCACATCCGCAGCGCTGTGATCCCCGCGGCGATCGCAGGGACCGACCTCGATCCCCTCATCACCGGGCTGGTCGCGGTCAAGGCGGACGTGAGCGACTTCTTGAAGTCGCGCACCGCAGTGTTCTTCGTGGCGGTGCTGGGTGCTTCCTTCCTGTTGCTGATGGCCGTGTTCCGCTCGCTGGTGGTGCCGCTCAAGGCGGTCATCATGAACATGCTGTCCATCGGCGCGGCCTACGGCGTGCTGGTGGCCGTGTTCCAGTGGGGCTGGTTCGGCAGCCTCGTGGGGATCGAGCCGGGGCCGATCGAGCCGTTCATGCCGATGATGCTCTTCGCGGTGCTGTTCGGGCTGTCGATGGACTACGAGGTCTTCCTGTTGTCGCGCATGAAGGAGGAGTACGAGCGCACCGGTGACGCGGTGAACTCCGTAGCCGACGGTCTCGCCGCCACCGCCCGGGTCATCACCGCGGCCGCCTTGATCATGGTGTTCGTGTTCGGCAGCTTCGTGTTCGAGGACCAGCGAGCCATCAAGATGTTCGGTCTAGGCCTCGCCGCCGCGGTGGCCGCCGACGCCAGTCTGGTGCGCATGCTCATCGTGCCATCCACCATGGAACTGCTCGGGGCTCGCAACTGGTGGCTGCCGGGCTGGCTGGATCGGATCCTGCCCAACCTCAACGTGGAGGGCAGCCAGGAGATCTCAGCCGCGCCAGCCGCAGATTAGGCGCCGGCTTGCAAGCGGCCCGGCGCGGTCACAGGCCGGGGAAGTCTCGCTTGGGGATCATGCAGTGAACGCCCTTGACGTCGTTCACCACCTGAGTCACCTCGAAGTCGGCCGCGCAGCTCAGATAGGTGTAGGCGATGTGGCGGGGCAGGCCGAGCCGGCTCTCGCAGAAGCGCAGGGCCTCGCGGACCGCCTCTCGCATTGCCTTGTCGAGATCAGCGTGAAGACCAATCGGTATCCAGTGGTCTGCCGTCTCGCCCAAGGGGTTCCCGATCAGCCCGCAGGCCCGGCGGGCCTCTGGGCCCCGTAGCACCGACAGGCGCAGATCGGCTCGCAGAGATCCCTCCAGCGCGGTGAGCGCTACCTCGCCGTTGCCCTGGGCGAAGTGAGGGTCGCCCGCCGCGAAGCCGGCTCCAGCGGTCTGGACCGGCAGGTACAGGGTCGTGCCGCTCACGAGGTGCTTGAGGTCCAGGTTGCCGCCGTGGCGTCCCGGCGGGCGGGTGGGGACCGGTTCGTCGGTATCGGGCGCGACGCCCGCCATTCCCAGGAACGGCGCGATCGGGTACCGCACGGCGCGGCCGCCGGTGTAACGCAGCACAGCGGTGCCCTCGCTGGCATGGCCTTCAACCGAGGTGAACACCGAGACGGTGCCGCCGGGAGCGCCGGGCGTGAGCGTGTCCGCCGGCGCGGTCCCGTCGGGCATCTCGCCGCCCAGCGCTCCGAGACCGTGGCGGTTCGAGGTGACGCCGTAGGGCACTCGCAGTTCGAAGGCCAGCATGTCCACCTGCAGCAGATCGCCGGGCTCGGCCCCCTGGACCTCGATAGGCCCGGTCACCACGTGCGGTCCGTCGACACCGAAGGTATGGGGCACGTCGCGGGCCATCTCTACTGCGTCGGCGAGCACGTCGCCCTCCTCGACGCCTCGGGCACCGAAGAAGGCGGCCGGATCGCGGCCCTGGTCCTCCAGGATCCCCTCGTGCGACAGGGTGTCGACCGTGACCACCGCGCCATCGGCCACCGACAGGACCGGGTCGGTTAAGCGGTTCGGCCACCAACCCCATCGGCAGGTCTCCGGGGTGACCGGAAGGTAGTGCTGGCCGTCGATGCGGCCCTGGCCCGGATTCAGGATCGAGGTCGCGCCGGCGCTCACCCGCTGATTCTCGCGCGAGCCTCGCCGCCTATGCTCGGTCGTGATGAGGGCCGAGATCACGGCCGATACTGCGCCGGCGGCTCACACGACGTTGCTGATATCCGGCGGTGATGTCGTGACCATGAACGCGGCCCGGGAAGTGCTGGTCGGGGGCGCGGTGGCTGTTGCCGGCGACGTGATCACCGCGGTCGGCTCCAGCACGGAACTGGCCGGCCGCTACCCCGAGGCCGAGGTGATCGATGCCACCGGATGCGTGGTCACGCCGGGAATGGTCAACGCCCACCAGCACCTGACGGGCGATCCCCTAATCCGCAGCTGCATCCCGGATCTGCTGCCGCCGGGAGCCTCGATCTTCGAATGGTCGGTTCCCGCCCACTCAGCTCACACCGGCGACGACGACGAGCTCTCGGCGGTGCTGTCCTCGGTGGAGAACCTCGCCAACGGCGTTACCACCGTGGTGGAGGCGGGCACAGTGGCCAACCCTCACCGGGCTGCGGCCGGGATGCGCCGGGCCGGCATCCGCGGCACCATGGGCACCTGGGGATGGGACATCGAGGAGGGTCCCTTCACCGCACCGGCGACCGAGGTGCTCGAGCGCCAGCGCGAGGTGGTTGACGCCCTGGGATCCGGCGGGCTTATCGAGGGGTGGGTGACGCTGGTGGGCCACGACCTGGCCTCCGATGACCTGCTGGCCGGTGCTGCAGATCTGGCCCGGGATCGGGGCACCGGCCTCACCATGCACATGTCGCCCACCTCGTCGGATCCCGAGCGCTACCTGGACCGCACCGGACGCCGTCCCCTGGTTCATCTCGATGCGTTGGGCGTGCTCGGACCTCATCTGCTGGTGGCCCACGGCGTGTGGCTGGACGACTCCGAGGTGGAGCTGGTGCTGGCCACGTCGACTGCTATCGCCTACTGCCCGTGGGCCTACCTGCGTCTGGGCCAGGGAGTGGCCGGCCAGGGCCGCCACGCCGAGATCGTGGAGCGGGGCGGGCGGGTGGCGCTGGGCTGTGACGCCTCCAATGCAGGCGACACTTCGGACATCTTGCGGGTGGCCGCACTGACCGCCGGCCTGGCCCGCGACACCCGCGTCGATCCCGAGCGGTTCGGCGCCCACACCGCGTTCGAGCTGGCCACCATCGAGGGCGCGGCCGCCATCGGCATGGACGGCCGGATCGGCAGCCTGGAGGCCGGCAAGCAGGCCGACATCGTGGTGCACGACACCACCTCGGTGGCCTGGAACCCGCGTGGCGAGACGGTCCTGCAGCTCGTGTGGGGCACCGACGGGCGCTCCGTGCGCGATGTAGTGGTTGCCGGCCGGCCCGTCGTGCGCGACGGCTCTTGCGTCACCGTCGACCTCACCGCACTGCACGCCGAGGCCGCCCAGGCCCAGAGATCGCTGCTGTCCAGAGCCGGTCTGGAGATACCCCAGCGATGGCCCCACATCCTGTGTCCCTAGCCTTTGTTCGAGCCGATTAGGAGCATCATGCAGGTTGCCGTCGTCACCGGACCCGGAGCGGTCGAGCTCCGCGACGAGCCCGCACCTCGGCTCGGACCCGAGGACGTGCTGATAGAGGTCGGCACTTGCGGCCTCTGCACCATGGAGCGCCGCCTGTTCGACGGGACCAAGCCGATCTATCCGGTCGCGCCAGGCCACGAGGCCGCCGGTCGGGTGATCGCTGTCGGCGAGGCTGTGGCGTCCCTGGCCGGAACTCCACAACTCGGCGACTTGGTCACCATGGACCTGCTCACCCGTTGCGGCACCTGCCACATGTGCCGTCGAGACCGCAGCGCGCTGTGCAAGCGACCCCAGGGCGGCACACTGAGCGACGGCACCATCTCTATGGGCGCGGGCCTGGCCGAGGTGGTCAGGGTGGCTGCGGCCCAGACCTACCGGGTCGGTGAGATCCCGGTCGAGCAGGCCGCCATGGGCGAGCCGCTGGCCTGCGTGGTGCACTCGGTCCGGTTGAGCGGCTTCCGGGCCGGCGACCGGGTGGCTGTGATCGGTGCGGGCTACATGGGCCGGCTGCACCTGGCTCTGTGCCGGGCCTGGGGGGCGTCACGCATCGGCATGGTCGACGTCGACGAGCAGCGCCGCACGGAAGCGGCCGAGGCCGGCGCAGCCAGAACGGCCGGCCCTGACGACTTGGCCGCTTGGCGAGGCGACCACGACATCGTGTTCGTCACCGCCGGAACCCCGGGTGCCGTGGAACTCGCCCTAGACCTGTGCGACGACGCCGGGGCGGTGGTCCTCTACGGGGCCTTCCCCAAGGATGTGATGGCGTCGGTCGGTGCGGACCGTATCCATCATCACGAACTGTCGATCATCGGGGTATTCAGCCAGGAGTCGGAGGACTGGCGGACGGCCGCCGGCTTGCTGGAGTCCGGCGCGCTGGCGGCGGACCTCGACCGTCTGGTGACGGCCCGCTACCGCTTGGGCGAGGTCGCCGACGCCTTGACGCTGGCCGTGTCGCAGCCCGTCTACCGGGTGATGGTGGGGTGACCGCCCCGCGAATCGTGCTGTGACGGCCGTTGTTGTCGGCATCGACCTCGGGACCGGTGGAGCCCGCGCGGTGGCACTGGCTCGCAGCGGGAGTGTGAAGCTCTGGATGTACGAGCCCTTCACCGGCGCCGGGTCGTGGCCTCCGGGTCGGGCTGATCCCGCGGCCTGGCTCGACGGCCTGGGCCGGCTCCTGGCCAGGGTGGACGAGGCCGG
>VXNG01000009.1 GCA_009840695.1 Acidimicrobiaceae bacterium | reverse complement strand
CCCGACCCGCCGGAAACCGCATCGAGCGGATGAGCCGGGGCGGCTGCTACCGGTCACGGTGGCTGCGCGATCTGTGTACCAGCCCGGAGGTCAGCGACCACCTGGAACGCATTTATGGCACCGGTGTCTCGCCCCACCCGATGCCGGTGCACCTCGGCCACATCAACTACGAACCCTCAAGCATCGACGCAGCCATCGACAAATGGCACCACGACACCCTCCCGCTCGACTACGTCATGGCGGTTACCGATCCCGCGCTAGTTCCGGGCGGGAGATTCGAGTACTTCCTAGGCACCAAGCACGAGGCTGCGGCTTTGGCCGGCCAAAATCGGACTCCATCCCCGGAGCGGACCGCGGTGCCGGAATTCGGCGGTGCCGGGTACGCGATCGCGCTGCACGGCGACATGGTTGTCCACCGGGCCGCGCCGCTGGCGGAGCTGACCGAGCGGATCTCGATGGTCAACGGTTACATCGCGCTGGACACCTCCCGCGATGATCAGAGTCGCACCGCTGATCTGATCATCGTGGACGACCACGAGTCGCTGTGGACCGAATGGGCCAAGACGGCTGCGTGGCGGGCTCGCGGGCAGCTCCAGTCGCTAATCGACGAACTCGAGTTCACCAGCGACCGCGACGCCGTCATCGCGGCGCTCGAGTCGGCGGTCGGCGATGTGCGGCGGGCCATAGACGAGATGCGAGCCGGCGAGAGGATGACCGAGCACTACGGCGGCTGATGGTCGAGCCTGCTCGACCGGACACGGGTGGGGGATCGGCAGACGTCATGCGATGATGGGCGCCATGACCGACACCGCTGACACCAGCGTGGTGGACTTCCACTTCGACGTGCTGTGCCCGTGGGCCTACCAGACGTCCCGGTGGATCCGGGACGTGCGCAGCCAGAACGGGCTGGAGATCAACTGGCGCTTCTTCAGCCTGGAGGAGATCAACCGCTTCGAGGGCAAGAAGCACCCGTGGGAACGCCCCTGGTCCTACGGCTGGTCCCTCATGCGCATCGGCGCGGTGCTGCGCCGCCAGAGCATGGACCAGCTCGACGCTTGGTACGAGCGCTCGGGCCGAGCGCTTCACGAGGAGGGGCTGCGGGTTCACGAGCCCGCCGTGGCCCGGGCGCTTCTGGGAGAAATAGGCCTCGACCCGGCCACAGTTGACGAGGCCCTCGAGGACGCCACCACCCACGACGAGGTCAAGGTCGAGCACGACCGGGTGGTGGCGGCGGGCGGCTTCGGCGTGCCCACACTGTTCTTCGGCGATCAGGCTCTGTTCGGACCGGTGTTGATCGACCCGCCGTTCGGGGATGAGGCCCTGCGGCTGTGGGACGCGGTGACGGCATGGCTGGAGTTCCCTCACCTCTACGAGATCCAACGGCCCAAGTCCCGTGACGACGAACGGGAAATCGCCGAGGTGTTCCGCCCCTACATAGAGGCCCGCGACTGGGTGAGCATCAACCGGGGTGAAGTCATCGAGTTCAGTCGGACGTAGTCGCGGCAGGATCCGGCGATGGACGCAGAGCAGACCGAGCGGCTGCTAGAAGCCGCCGACCTTCCCAGCCTGCTGGCCGCGCTGGCCCACGCCACCGGCGATCCCGGCATGGTTCCCGGGAGCCTCTGGCTCGACCCGGACTGCGCCCTCCAGCCCGACGGAGGCTGGGACGAAGAGCAGATCAGGCGGGGCCGCGAGCTAGCCGTGTCGGGCCTTGAGCGGCTGACGGCTCCTGATGGCGACGCCGGCCCGCCCGCAGACGAGATGGTCGCGTCCCTCATCGACTGGCTGACCGGCGCGGAGTTGGACGACGGCTACCGGCAAATGCTTGGCGAGGAACTCGCCGTGACCGGGGACCTGCGGGTGCCCGAGCCGATTACCGACGATGCCTGGCCGCCGGACGGCGACATCGACCACCCGGTAGCAGTGATCGGGGCGGGGATGTCGGGCATCCTGGCCGCCCACCGGCTCAAGCAGGCCGGGGTGGACTGCGTGGTGTTCGACAAGAACGGCGACGTGGGCGGGACCTGGCTGGAGAACACCTATCCGGGCTGCCGGGTGGACGTGTTCAACCACGTGTACTCGTACGCCGGCGAGCAGCGCCCGGACTGGCCCGAGTACCACTCCAGCCAGCCGGTCCTGCTCGACTACTTCCAGGATTGCGCCCGCCGGTGGGGCATCCGCGACCGCATTCGCTTCGGCACGGGCGTCGACGCGATCTCCTGGGACGAGCACACACGGCGCTGGATCCTGCAGCTGGACGGCGGGGAAACCGTCACGGCCGGGGCGGTCGTGTCGGCAGTTGGCCAGCTCAACCGGCCGCTGATACCCCGCATCCACGGGACTGACGACTTCGAGGGGGAGAAGTTCCACAGCTCGTCGTGGCGCCACGACATCGACTGGGGCGGCCTGCGGGTGGCCGTGATCGGGACCGGGGCCAGCGCTCTGCAGTTCATCCCGCACCTGGCAGAAGAGGCCGCCCACGTCACGGTGTTCCAGCGCACGCCGCCGTGGCTGATCCCGCGGCCCGTCTACCACGAGCCGCTGGCCGAGGGCCTGCTGGAACTCTTCCGCCTGATCCCCGGCTATGCCCACTGGTTCCGTCTGCGGCTGTTCTGGTGCACGCACGAGGGCACCGTCGGTGCGCTGCGACGCGACCCGGCCTGGGACGGGCCGCTTGATCAGGCCGTGAGCCGCCGCAACGAAGAGACCCGCCGCCTGCTGACCCTGTACCTGGAATCGCAGTTCGGCGACCGTCCCGACCTGCTGTCCAAGGTCGTGCCCGACTACCCGGTGGGGGCCAAGCGAGTGGTTCTCGACAACGGCATCTGGGCCAGCACCCTCAAGCGGTCCAACGTGGAGCTGGTAAACGGCGGCATCCAGCGAGTAGAGCCGGCAGGTGTGCGTGGATCGGACGGGCGCCTTCACCGAGCCGACGTGATCGTGTTCGGCACCGGCTTCCGGGCCTCGGAGTTCCTGATGCCGATGCGGGTGGCGGGGCGAGGAGGAGCCGACCTGCACGAGACCTGGGCCGGCGACGCCCGGGCCTACAACGGCGTGTGCGTCCCCGGCTTCCCCAACCTGTTCTGCCTCTATGGTCCCAACACCAACATCGTCGTCAACGGCAGCATCATCTACTTCGCCGAGTGCGCGACCCACTACGTGGTCGAGTGCCTGCGCCTCCTGGCCTCCCAGGGCGCGGCAGCCATGGACTGCCGGACCGACGCCTACGACCGCTACGCGGCGAGGATGGACGAGCACAACTCGCAGATGGCTTGGGGCATCTCGCCGGTCAACAGCTGGTACAAGAGCCCCAGCGGCCGGATCGCCCAGAACTGGCCACTACCGCTGATCGACTACTGGCGCCAGACCCGAGCCCCGAACCCAGCAGACTTCGAGCTGATCTAGCCGGTGTTGCGCATGCCGGCGGCCACCCCGTTGACGGTGAGCAGCAGCGTGCGGAGCAGCAGCTCGTCCTCAGCGGGGCTTCCGGGCCGCCCGGCCCGGTGCCGGGCCAGAAGGTCGGCCTGCAGCACGTTGATCGGATCGAGATAGGCGTCGCGCACCGCCAGCGTGCGGCGCAGGATGGGAAGATCCTCGAGCAGGCCCCTGCCGGTGAGCGCGGTGACCTCGGCCACCGTCCGGTCGTACTCAGCGCAGACTGCGTCGAAGTGGCAGTGCAGGGCCGGTTCGACGAGCGTCGACACGTAGTGGTGCGCGATGGCTAGGTCGGTCTTGAACAAGGTCATCTCCACGTTGGACACGAACGTGCGGAAGAACTGCCAGGACTCGTACATGTCGTCCAGCTCCGACCCCATGCCGGCGGAGCGGGCCGCGGCCAGCCCTGCGCCGACACCGAACCAGCCAGGCACGATCTGGCGGGACTGGGTCCAGCCGAACACCCACGGGATGGCTCGCAGCTCGTCGATTCCCTCGTCGGCGCGGCTGCGCCGGGCGGGGCGGGAGCCGATGTTCATCTCGGCCAGCTCCTCCACCGGGGTAGAGGTCTGGAAATACTCCACCAGGCCGGGGCCCTGCAGGAAGGCCCGGTAGGTGTCGTAGGCCGCGCCGGAGGCGATCTCCATCACCTGGTCCCACCGCCGGGTCACCGCGGGGTCGTGGCGGGGCGACCGATGGGCCATCGACGCCTCGACCACAGCTGCGAAGGCCAGGTCGAGGTTGCGATGAGCCAGCCGGGGCAGCCCGTACTTGTCGGCGATCACCTCGCCCTGCTCGGTGATCTTTACCGAGCCCCGCACCGCACCGGGCGGCTGGCCCAGGATCGAAGCGTGGGTGGGTCCTCCGCCCCGCCCGACGGTGCCTCCCCGGCCGTGGAACACCGTTATCCGAACCCCGGTGGCGTCCGAGACCTCCACTATGGCCCTCAGCGCCTTGTGGATCTCCCACTGCGACGTTGTGATCCCGCCGTCCTTGTTGGAGTCGGAGTAGCCGACCATCACTTCCTGAACGCCGCCCCGCAACTCGACGAGGCGCCGGTAGGGCTCCACCGCCAGCAGATCCCGCAGGACCGGCCCGACCGACCTCAAGTCGTCGATGGTCTCGAACAGGGGCACGAACCCCAGCCGGGCTACTCCTGCGGTCAGGTCTACCAGCCCGGCCTCCCGGGCCAGGACCGCCGGCGCCAGCACGTCATCGACGCCCCGGGTCATGGACACGATGTAGCTGCGCACGATCTGATCGCCCCGCACGTCCATCTGCCGGCGCAGCACCCGGAACAGCTCGAGCACGTCCTCGACACCGTCGCCCAGGGACCGGCCGCGCGGCGCCAGCGGCCGGGGGCCGGCCAGTTCACCGGCGAGGAGTTCGGCCCGCTCGTGCGGTGAGAGCCCGCCGTAGTCGATCCCCAACGGCGTGAACAGGCGGGCCAGGGCCCGGTGGTGACGCTCGGAATGCTCGCGGATGTCGAGAGTGGCGAGGTCGAATCCGATCATGGCCACGATGCGCCGCACCCGGGCCAGCCGGCCGTGGGACAGCAGGCGGCCTTGGTTGGCCTCCAGCGACCGCGCAATCACAGCCAGATCGTGGGCCAGCTCGTCCGCCGAGCGGTAGGCCTCGGGTCCGGGCGCCGGCCGGTCCGTCTCGATCAGGCGCCGATGGACCACTGCCAGCCGCTGGCGGTAGGGCTCACCTGCGCTGAGCGTGTCGAACCGGGCCGTGACGTCGGGAAACTGCTCATGGTCGGCCCTGAGCCGCTCGGCCATCTCGTCAGAGACGCCGCGAACCGCCAGCCCGACGCTCAGCTCCGACGACAGCCCCTCGACCTCCTCCACCAGGATTCGCAGGGCCCGGTGACGCTGGAACTCGAGCACCTCCACGGTGGTCGCCGGGGTGACGTTGGGATTGCCGTCCCGGTCGCCGCCCACCCACGAACCGAAACGGATGGGCGACCGGTCGGGATCGAGCGCACCGTCCAGAGGCTCGAGCACGGAGTCGATGTCGTCGAGCAGTTCGGGCACACCCTCCGCCGCGATCTCGGTGAGGAAGTAGAGGATCGACCGGGCTTCGTCCACCGGGTCCGGACGCTGCCGGCGCAGCTCGTCGGTCTGCCAGATGGCGTCAATCAACTCGTCCACCCTGCGGTCCACCCGCCGGCGGGCCGTGTCGTCGGCCCCGGCATGGGCCCGCTGCTCGATCAGGCTGGAGATCTCGGCCAGCTTGTCGAGGATTGACCGGCGCGACGCCTCGGTCGGATGGGCGGTGAACACGGGCCGTAGCTCGGCCGAGTTGACCGTGGCGACTATCTCGTGGGCGGCGTAACCCATCTCGCGCAGCCGGCCGACCATCTCACCGAAGCGGTTCGAGCCGGCCGCTCGCTTCTCGGTGAGGTCGTCGATGCGGTGCACCTGCTCGACGGTGTTGGCAAGGTGGAAATAGACGGTGAAGGCCCGGGCGAGCAGACCGGCCTCGACCACGTCCACATCGGCCAGCAGCTCGGCCAGGGCCGTGCTGTCCTCGTCGCTGCGGCGCAGACCCCGGGCCAAGCCTCGCACCTGCTCCACCCGTTCGAGCAGTCCGGGGCCATGCTGGCGGACCAGCGTGTCGCCCAGCTGGGCGCCAATACGCCGGATGTCGCCGCGCAGCGCGGAGTCGAGCTCACCGAGCGTTCCGTCGAGCACTGGCCCCGTTTCCATGGTGCTTCCTGCCCGCTAGCTCTAGGCCGCGGCCCGGGTGCGGCGCAGCAGCGGATCAGCAAGCCTCAAGCCCCGGTCGACTACGTCGAGGACTCGCGGCGCGAGTCCCTCAGTGTCACCATCAATGAGGTTGCCCATCACCTGAAGTGTGATGTTGGCGACCGCCTGGGTGCCGACGGCCAAGCGCAGGCCGTTGCGCAGAATCCAGGGATGACCGATCAGGAAGCTGAAGCGCCGCCCTGTGCGCAGGAAGCCGTCGAAGCGTTCTCCGATGATGCGGTCGTAGACGCTGGGGGCGGTGGACGGATCCTCCAGGAACAGATCGGCCACGATCATCCCCGACTCCAAGCCGTAGTCGATGCCCTCGCCGTTCATCGGGTTGATCAGCCCGGCCGCGTCACCAACCGCGACCCACCCGGGTCCGTGGCGGCGGACAGTGCTCATGGGCAGCCTCCAGGCCCGGGGCCGCTCCAGGTAGTCGCCCAGTTCCCACTCCTCGGCCACAAGATCCCGGTAGTCATTCAACAGTTGGTTGAGGTTGAGCTTTCGGAAGCCCTTCATGGTTGACATCGAGCCCGCTCCGATGTTCACGGTGCCGTCACCGGCCGGGAACATCCACCCGTAGCCGGGAACCCATCCGCCCTCGGCTCCCCGCAAGGTGAGGCAGGCCTCGAGGTGCCGGTCAGCGTGGCGGGGGCTTCCGGCGTAGGTGCGGATGGCGAGACCGAAGGGCTCCGACTCGACCCGTCCGGCGCCGAGAGCGCGGGCGGCTGCGCCGGGGGCGCCGGCAGCCAGCACGACCAGGTCGGCCGGCCAGCGCCCCCCGTCGGTGACGCTCTCCACGCCGACGACCGTGCCGTCGTCCGCCAGGGTGGGCATGACCTCGGTGTTCCACACGATCTCGGCACCGGCCTGCTCGGCCGCCTCTACGAGGTGCTTGTCCAGCGCCCGGCGGGGCCACACAGCGCCATGGGGGCCGAACCGGTTGTTCGGAGGCCACAACAGCTCACGCCGGGTGCTGCCCGCGATCATCCGCAGTCCGTCGATGCGGTGCGCGCCGTCGAGGGTGATGCCCAACTCATCGAGAGCCGCCACCGCCCTGGGAGTGAGGCCGTCTCCGCACACTTTGTCCCGACCGGGAGACCCCTTCTCGAAGACCGTCACCCGGGCACCGCCCCGGGCGACCCGGATGGCTGCCGCCGCCCCGGCCGGACCGGCACCGATGACGGCCACATCCTGCCGAACCGCTCTCATCGTGCCGCGTTGTCTCTAATGGGCGTGGAGTCCGTGGTCCTGATAGCCGTGGTGGCCGTGGTCATGGCTGTGGTCCCGGCGGCTGTGGTCGTGGTCGTGACTGTGACCGGTTCCGTGGTGGTCGTGCCCGTGGTGGTCGTGCCCATGGCCGTGATCGTCGAGCACGATGAAGTCCTGATCGTGGTCGTGGTCGGCGTGGTCCCCGAGCAGCCGGTCTCCGAACGCCTCCCGGAGCCGCTCCTCGGTGAGCATCTCGTCGGGGGTGCCGGCGGCCACCAGCCGGTTGGCCAGAAGCATGACCGAGTCGCAGTGCCGGGCCTCGTCCAGGTGGTGGGTGGTGATGATCACGATGGCTCCCCGGCTCGAGTAGTCCTCGATCACCTCGAGGATCCGCTCCTGGCTGGGGATGTCGAGGCCGGTCACCGGTTCGTCCAGCATGATGACATCGGGCTCGCCCGCCAGCACCTGGGCGATGCGAACCCGCTGCTGTTGGCCACCGCTGAGGTCGCCGAAGCTCCGCTTCGCGAACTGGTTCACGTCGAGCTGGGCCCCCGCCTCTCGCATCGCGGCCCGGTCCTCGCCGCGCAGCCTCCCGAGCAGGCCCCGCTTGCCGTAGCGGCCCATGGCCAGAACCTCGCCCGCGGTTATCGGCATCCAGCAGGCGGGAAGGTGCTGGCATACGTAGGCGAGATTGCCGGACATGCCCTGAATGGTGCCCGAGGTCGGCTTCTGCAGCCCGGCCATGCACTCGAGCATGGTGGTCTTGCCCGATCCGTTGACGCCCATCACTGCGGTGGCCGTACCCGGCTCGAACGTGTGGGTCACCCCCTCGAGGGCGGTGACCTCGTCGAACCTGACGGTGAGATCGGTGACCTCCACGGCGCTAGCCATGCTGCAACGGTATATTCGCAGCATGTCATCCGCCACCACCGCGACAACCGTGAGCGGCGAGGTCGAAGTTGCTTCAAGTGGCGGCCCCGAGCAGGCCGGAACCTCGGACCCCGCGTCCGGCATCGCACCGGGGCGGGTCCGCATCGACCGCTACGGACTCGACCTGGGGCCGTGGCTGCACCTCGCCGACGAGAGAGCCCGGCTTTCCCGGCCGTCTTTCGCCCACATCGATGTCGCGGCCCAAGGCGCCACGCTCGGAGCCGAAATCAGCGGGGTCGACCTTTGCGACGACCTGTCCGACGAGGTGATAGCAGAGATCCGCCAAGCGCTGCTCGACTACAAGGTGCTCGTCTTTCGAGACCAGCCCATCACCCCGGCCCAGCACGTCGCCTTCGCCCGCCGGTTCGGGGAACTGGAGATCCACCCGTTCATCACCGGGAACGCGGAGCATCCCGAATTGGTCCGGTTCGAGAAGGGCGTCGACACCGGCGGCTTCGAAAACGGGTGGCACCATGACGTGACCTGGCGGGAAGTGCCGTCGATGGGGGCGATCCTGCATGCCATCCAGGTTCCGACCACCGGCGGCGACACCCTCTTCTGCGACATGGGAGCGGCCTACGACGGGCTCGACGACGCCACCAAGGAGCGCATCGGCGGCCTGGTCGCGGTGCACGACTTCATGCTCGCCTTCAAGCACCAGGTTCCAGAGGGAAAGCAGGAAGAGTTCCGGGCCCGGTACCCGCTGGCCCGCCACCCCGTGGTGTGCACCCATCCGGAGACCGGCCGCAAGCTGATCTTCGTGAATTGCTACTTCACCTCCCACATCGACGGCATGGACACCAACGAGGGCATCGAATTGATCAGGCACCTCGCCGGCCAGGCCCACGTGGTCGAGTACCAGTTCAGAGTCCGCTGGGCACCCGACACCGTCGTCTTCTGGGACAATCGCTCCGTGCAGCACTACGCAGCCAGCGACTACTACCCCGACGTCCGGATCATGGAGCGGGCCAGCATCGTGGGCACCCGTCCGACCTGAGGGGAATCCGGCCCGGGATCGCTCACACGTCCCGCTTGAGCTGATCTACTGTGACGCCGATGGCGCCCAAGACCGACTGGAACCCGTTGCTGAGGGGCGAGTTCGACAAGCCCTACTGGCGCGATCTGCAGGACTTCGTGCGGACCGAGCGGTCCCGGCATCGGGTGTTCCCGCCCCACGACGAAGTCTTCGCGGCCCTGCACCTCACTCCGTACGCCTCGGTGAAGGTGCTGATCCTGGGCCAGGATCCCTACCACGGACCCCGGCAGGCCCACGGGCTGTGCTTCTCGGTGCGGCCCGGAGTAGACAAACCACCGTCGCTGGTGAACATCCTCACCGAGTTGCACGACGACATCGGCGCGCCCGTGCCCAGCCACGGCTCGCTGGAGCACTGGGCCCGCCAGGGTGTGCTGCTGCTGAACGCCACGCTCACCGTCCGGGCCCGGCAGGCGGCCAGCCACCAGCGGCGGGGCTGGGAGACGTTCACCGACGAGGTGATCAGTGTCGTCAACGACAAGGGTGAGCGGGTGGTGTTCATCCTGTGGGGCGGCTCGGCCCGCCGCAAGAAGGCGCTGGTGGACACCGGCCGCCACACGGTGATCGAGTCGGCCCATCCGTCGCCGCTGTCGGCGTCGGGGGGATTCTTCGGCAGCCGCCCCTTCAGCCGGGCCAACGAGGCCCTCGTCGCGGCGGGACGGGAGCCCGTGGACTGGGCCATCCCGGAGCTGTCGTAGCCGGCAACTACGGTACGGCCATGGACGCGCCGGATTCAGTACCCGAGAAGGCAGGCCAGACGCACCTGTGGTTCATGGTCGACAGTCCCGCCGGGCCGGTGTTCGTGGCCCACTCGAACGGATGGGTGTCCGGCCTCCAGATCACGCCTGACGGACGCGAACCCGATCCCGGACGCTTCGTCGACTACATGCGCGACGAGGTGGGCACCGACGTCGAGCCTGATCCTGATCCCGAGCCCAAGCTGGTGGCCAGGGTGAGCGAGGCTCTCGCGGCTGGCCGCACAGACGTGCCTGTCGATCTGTCGTCGCGCTCGCCGTTCCATCAGGAGGTCTTGAGGGCCACCGCCCGCATCCCGTGCGGCGAGGTCCGCACGTACGGGGAGTTGGCCGCCGCGGTGGGTCGGCCCAACGCGGCCCGGGCGGTGGGCACGGCCATGGCCCGCAATCCGGTGCCGCTACTGGTTCCCTGCCACCGGGTGGTGCCCAGCAGCGGCGGCGTGGGCAACTACGGCTTCGGCAGCGACCTCAAGGCCAAGCTTCTCGCCAACGAGGGTGTGACCCTGGAGCCCTAACCGGCGCCGGCTGCGGCCATCGCCGGGACCAGCATGGTCATCAACTCGCCGGCCAGATCCTCCGTCGCGGCCACCGTGACGATCCGATGGGCCCGATGGCGGTTGGGCTGCACGTAGGCGTCGTGCATGGGAGCCACGGTTGCCTCGAACTGCCGGCGCACATGGTCTTCGGGACGGCCCCGCTCGGTCATGTCCCGGTGAATGCGGCGCTGTAGGCGCACATCCTTGGGCACGTCGAGGAAGATCGAGTAGTCCAGCCGGGAAGCGACCTCCTCGGAGGCCAGCAGCAGGATGCCCTCCACCAGCAGCAGGGGAGCGGCTTCCACTCGCTCGAAGCCGCCGGTCATGGTGTGGGTGGAGAAGTCGTAGACGGGCACGTCCACATCGATGCCCTGCTTGAGGGCGTCGAGGTGCTGCAGGAACAGTTCGCCGTCCAGGGAGTCCGGGTGGTCGAAGTTCCCGGCCCGGCGCTCGGCGAAGGGCAGATGGCTGAGGTCGCGGTAGTAGGCATCGAAGGCGAGGACACTCACCTCACCCGGGCCGAGGCGCGGAACCAGTCTCCTGGTGAGGGTTGTCTTGCCCGCGCCTGAGCCGCCGCAGATCCCGAAGACGAACACGTCCACGGGCCGACACCATACCGGGCCGGCGGTGCTGGCATCATGGCCGGCGTGGCGTTGCAGGAGTCCCGGCGATCGGACATCAGCCCGTTCTACGTGATGGAGGTGATGCGGGCTGCCGAGGAGCGCGAGGCAGCCGGGGGCGAGGTGCTGCACCTCGAGGTGGGCCAGCCGTCCACTCCAGCACCCGCGGGCGTCATCACCACCGCCCGAGCCGCCCTGGACTCCGACGTGCTCGGCTACACAACCGCCGCGGGTTTGGAAGTGTTGAGGAGACGGATCTCCGAGCACTACCGGTCCTGGTACGGCGCCGATGTCGACCCCGGCCGCATTGTCGTGACATTCGGCGCGTCCGGCGCGTTCGTGCTCTCGTTCCTGGCTGCCTTCGACGCCGGCGACCGGGTCGTGGTGTCCACACCGGGCTATCCGTGCTACCGCAACGCCCTCCAGGCCCTCAACGCGGAGGTGGTGACGCTTCCAACCGAGGCGGAGACCCGATTCCAGCCATCACCGGACCTGCTAGAGGATCTCGTCCGCCGCACCGGTTCCGTCGACGGCCTGGTGCTGGCCTCTCCGTCCAACCCGTCCGGGACCATGCTCGACGGCCCCGCGCTGGCGGCCGTGTCGGACTGGTGCGCAGCCCATGGGGTGCGCCTAGTGGCCGACGAGATCTACCACGGCATCACGTTCGGCGATCCGGCCCCCACCGCGCTAAACCTCAACGGTGACGCGCTGGTGGTCAACAGCTTCTCGAAGTACTTCTCCATGACCGGCTGGCGCCTCGGCTGGGTGGTCGCCCCCGACGACCTGGTGGAGCCGGTGCGCCGGCTGGCCCAGAACTTCTTCATCTCGGCCCCCACCCTGTCGCAGATCGCCGCGGTGGCCGCCTTCGACTGCCACGAGGAGTTGCAAGCGAACGTGGTCCGCTACGCAGCCAACCGGTCGGTGCTGGTCGAGGGACTCCCGGCGGCCGGCATCGACCGCCTGGCTCCCAGCGACGGGGCCTTCTACGTGTACGCGGCCGTGGACCACCTAGCCGCCGACAGCCAGGCACTGTGCAAGCGCTGGCTCGACGAACTCGGGGTGGCGGTCACCCCGGGCGTCGACTTCGACCCGGCCGAGGGCCACCGCTATGCCCGGTTCTCCTACGCGGGCGCCACCGAGGACATGGCCGAGGCGATGCGGCGCCTGAGGGAGTGGACCGGATAGGTCGACCGCGCGAGCCAACCAATAGACAAGCTCACTACAAATCAGTGCGTTTACTGTACCCTCGTGGCTGGCCGGAGTCGTCCGTCGAGAGCTTCAATTGACCACTGAGCCGACGGACGGCTCCGGTTCACCGACGCCTACTGTAGCGCGGCTCGGCTCAAGCGCCGAGCCTGGCCCTGGCGTCGGCTGAGCGCTGGAGCAGGTAGGCGGGCACGGGCACGCCGTTGACGACAGCCTCTCCCGAGCCGGCCCCATCCCCGGCCTCGTCGTCGGCTGGTCCGTCCTGCGGGCCTGCGGCCGCGGCCTCGGCGGCGGCCAGCGCGGCCAGTTCGGCCTCCTCCGCCTCCCGATCACGGGCCACCAGGTACCGCTCGTAGTCCCTGGTGCGGACCAGGTCATCGTGATCGATGTGGCCCACCACCCGGCCGTCCACCAGCCGCACCCAGTAGCGGTTCCAGGTGAATCCGTTGGCCATGGCCACCTTGCCCTCGGTTCCCTGGGGAACGCCTGGCAGCTCCGACACGAGCCTCACCTTCTCGCCCCGCTTGAGCGTGCGGGCCTGTAACTGTGACGTGGTGAAGACCTTGGGCGGCATCGGCCCACACGGTAGCGTGACCCCGTGGCACCCGACGACCTATCCGCCCCGCCCGACCAGTCGCCCCCACTCACCGCCGACGACCTCGGTTACCGGCCCTTCGACGCCGACAACCACTACTACGAGGCCCTCGACGCGTTCACCCGCCACGTCGATCCCCGCATGCAGCCCCGGGTGGTGCAGTGGGTGGACATGGGCGGCCGCAAGCACCACCTCGTGGGAGGCAAGCTGGCCCGGGCGGTGGCCAACCCGACTTGGGACCCCATCGCCAAGCCCGGAGCACTGCGCGACTACTTCAAGGGCAACCCCGAGGGCCGGAACCCGGCCGAGATGCTGCGCGACCGGGAGCCGCTGCCCGACCACTACATGGACCCCAAGGCCCGGCTGAAGGTGATGGACGCCCAGGGCCTTCAGGCCGTATGGCTCTTTCCCACCCTCGGCGTGCTGTACGAGGAACTGCTGCGCCACGACGTCGATGCAGTCGTGGCCATGATGCGGGGCTTCAACCAGTGGCTGCTGGAGGACTGGGGCTACAACTACGAGGATCGGATCATCGGCGCGCCCTACATCGCGCTGGGCGACCCCGGCGCGGCCGCGGCCGAGGTGGAGCGGGTACTGGGTCTGGGAGCGCAGATTCTGGTCATGCGTCCAGCTGCCGTGACTACCCGCACCGGTCAACTGTCGCCGTTCCACACCACCTTCGACCCGGTGTGGCGGCTGATCAACGACGCCGGCACGACCGTCGTCGTGCATGCATCGGACTCCGGCTACTCGTCCCAGGGCTACGCCGACGACGAGTTCTCCTCGGCCGGTCTGGGGGCCGGGATGGCCGGAGGACCCAACCTGCGGGCGTTCGCCATCGAACGGGCGGCCCAGGACTGGCTGATGCAGTCGGTGTTCGAGAAGATCTACGACCGCTTCCCGAACCTGCGGGTGGCCTCGGTGGAGAACGGCTCCGACTACCTGGCGCCGATGTTCCGGAAACTCTCCCAGATCGCCAAGAAGAACTACTGGTGGTTCGACGACCATCCGATCGACACGTTCAAGGCCCACGTGTGGGTCAACCCGTTCTGGGAGGACGACGTGAACGAGGTCACCGAGCTGATGGGCGCCGACCGGGTGATCTTCGGCTCGGACTGGCCCCACATCGAGGGGATGCCCGAGCCGCTGGACTATCTGGCCGAGTTGAAGGGTTTCTCCGACGCCGACCGCCGATCCATCATGCTCGACAACGTCACCTACCTGAACCAGCCCCAACCAACTTAGGGCCAGGACCATGACCGACACCGCCTCCGCCCCATCCGCAGCAGAGGTCGACGCGGCCACCGTTCGCGCCGAGGTCGAAGCCTTCTGCGACGAGCAGTGGGATCCCGACCTGACCGTGGAGCAGTGGTGGTGCCTGCTGGCCGGAGCGGGCTACGCCCACCCCATGCTTCCACCGGGCGCGGGCGGGCTCGGCTACGGCCAGGACCAGGCCGCGCTGGTGTCGCTGGTGCTGGCCGAGCGCGGCGTGCTGGGACCGCCCGGGGGTCTGGGCCGGATGCTGGCCGCGCCGACCATCGCCATTCACGGCACGCCGGAGCAGATCGAGCGCTACGTCGGTGAGATCCTCGACGGCCGGGTGGGATGGTGCCAACTCTTCAGCGAGCCCAACGCCGGGTCCGACCTAGCCAGCCTGCAGTGCCGGGCCGAGCGTGACGGCGACGAGTGGGTGATCACCGGACAGAAGGTGTGGACCTCCGGGGGCCAAGTCTCCGACATGGGCATGCTGCTGGCCCGCACCGACCCCGACCTGCCCAAGCACGCGGGAATCTCATGGTTCGCGTTCGACATGGACCAGCCGGGGGTGGAGGTCCGCCCCCTGACCGAGATGACGGGCCGGGCCCTGTTCAACGAGGTGTTCATCGACGAG
>VXNG01000157.1 GCA_009840695.1 Acidimicrobiaceae bacterium | reverse complement strand
CCAGGGTCAGCATGGCGTTCAGGTCCATGCAGGTGGCGATGAAGTCGACACCGGCTTCGATCATCTGGGTCACCTCGGGCCCGATCCCGTTGGGCAGGCCGTAGGCCAGGTCGTCGTTGAAGTAGGCGACCTCCATACCGAGCGCTGGCCCGTAGAGGTCGATCGAGTCGGCGAAGGCCTTGGCGCACACCTTGGAAGTCTCGGTGATGCCGTATCCGAGCAGCCCGACCCTCGTCGCGCCGGCTTGTGACGCGATCCAGACGAAACTTCGGATGGTGCAGGTGGGGCATCCGATCACATGGTTGCCGAAGATGTTGTTGCGGTTGACGGCATCGGCGCCGTGGATGTTCCACACGAAGGTCGGAACTCCCGCGCCGTTGAGGTCGCCCCACCCGGAAGGAAGGAGGGTCGCCTGGAACGCGGCCAGGCTGCTGTTGTCGGCGATGATCTTAAGGGCGTGTTCCTGGTTGCGGAACAGTTCGTCGTCGAGGATCTCGTCGATGACCAGGTTGCGGCCGTAGACGCCGCCGGAGTCGTTGACGTAGTCGAAGTAGGACCGGATCCCGGTGACGTAGCAGTCGAGTATGCAGGTACCCAGCGGGTTGTTCTGCTTGATGCCCACGACCGACACCCGGATCTCGTCGTCGGTGACGCCGGGCACGCCCTCGAGGGCCACAAAGGTGTGGCGCTCCGGGTAGGGGTCGACCGGCTCCTCGACGACCGGCTCCTCGACGGTGGGCTCGCTGGGCTCGGTCGTGTCCGGGGCCTCGCCAGTGTCGGTCGGCTCCGGCTCGGAGGCCGGCTCGGGCGCCTCGCCAATGTCGGTCGGCTCCGGCTCGGAAGCCGGCTCGGGCGCCTCGCCAATGTCGGTCGGCTCCGGCTCGGGAGCGGTTGGTGTGGTCGTGGTCGGCGTCGCGGTACCGGATGCCGGTGCGGCGGTGTCGCCGCTCGGGCTGTTGCCGCAGGCCGCGGCCATTATGGCTATGGCGCAGAGCACTGCCTGTGCGTGTCGGCTTCGCATCATCGTTCCCTCCCGGACCCGTGCCTCAGTTCACCAATCATGGCAGAAGTGGCTCGGCCCGGAGATATCACTTTGAGTTAGAAATCAGCTCTGGCGGCTGGCGCGGGCGAGTCCTGCGCTAGCTCGGTCACGAGGTCCGACGGGCGGACGGGTGCCCGGGGCAGTTCCAGACCGGTGGCATCGCGCAGCGCGTTGAGGATTGCTGGAGTGGACGACAGGTTGGGGGGCTCGCCCACCCCGTTGAGTCCGTACGGCGAGTCAGGATGGGGGAACTCGAAGATCTTCATGGGCATGGGCGGGACGTCGAGCATGGTCGGGATGAGGTAGTCGGTGAACGACGGGTTCTGGACCCTGCCCCCGGTTATCTGCAGCTCCTCCATGACGGCCAAGCCGAGGCCCTGGACCGTTCCACCCTCGATCTGGCCCTCCACCCCGGCCGGGTTCATGGCCTTGCCGACATCCTGGGCGGTGGCCATCTCGACCACCTTCACCAGGCCCAACTCGACGTCCACATCCACCACCGCCCGGTGGGCGGCGTAGGCGAACGCGACGTGAGCGTTGCCCTGGCCGCGCTCGTCGTCGACGGGCTCGGTGGGGCGGTGACGGTAGGTGAAGGCGTGAGACACCGACTCGGGGCCCAGCACCGAGGCCACCGGGGCCCGCGAGCGACCGTCGTGGCCGCGGACGTCGGCTCCGTCGAGGGTCAGATCGCCGGCCGGGCAGCCGAGTGCGGCCGCGGCCCGGGCCAGGATCTCATCACGCACCAGCCCGCACGCGCCGACCACCGCTCCAGCCGTCATCCAACTCTGCCGCGACGCGGAGGAGGCGCCCGACTCGGCGACGTCGGTGTCCTTGTCGCGCAGCTCCACCGTCCGCACCCCTAGCTCGGTGCGAGCGATCTGGGCCTCCAGGGTCACGACGCCCTGGCCGAGCTCGGGGCCGGCGCAGTAGACCTCGGCGACCGGTTCGCCGTCGCGGATCCACACCGTCACCCGGGCGGTGCAGGTGTCGTCCATCCCGCCGGAGAATCCGATGGCCTTCATTCCCAGCGCGTAGCCCACGCCGCGGCGTATGCCCTCTCCCCGGGTGACGTTCCCGACCCCGCCGGGACGGTCCCGCATGTCCGCGGCCTCGTGATCGGCTTCCGGCGGGAGGGGCAGATCGCGCAGGTAGGACAGGATCTCCTGGACCGGCGCCGGGCCGTCGACCGGCTGCCCGGTGGGCAGGATGTGGCCCTCGCCGATGGCGTTGCGCATGCGCAGCTCCAGCGGATGAATACCCAGCGCCGCGGCCAGCCTGTCCATGGCCGACTCGATGGCGTAGCAAGACTGCACCGCGCCGAAGCCCCGCATCGCCCCGCACGGCGGGTTGTTGGTGTAGGTGGCGAACCCGTCGATCTCGACGTTGGCCACGTCGTAGGCTCCCGCCGCGAAGTAGCAGCCGTTGGCGATCACCACCTGCGAGGTTGACGTGTAGGCCCCGCCGTCGAGCACCAGCCGCACCTTGGTGAACACCAGCCGGCCGTCGCGGGTGGCCCCCAGCTCGATGTCGGCGATGGCCGGATGGCGGTGGACATGGCCGAAGAAGGACTCCTCGCGGCTGTAGACCATCCGCACCGGCCGGCCGGTGCGCAGAGCCAGCAGGCAGGCGTGGATGTGGACGTTGAGGTCCTCCTTGCCTCCGAAGGCACCGCCGACGCCCGACAGCACCAGCCGCACCTTGTCGAGGGGCAGGCCCAGGCAGTCGGCCACCTGCTGCTGGTCGAGGTGGAGGTTCTGGCACGACACGTAAAGCTCGACGCCGCCGTCGCCCAACGGCACGGCCAGTCCCGACTCGGGTCCCAGGAACGCCGGGTCCTGGGTTCCCATCTCGTAGCGGCCCTCGACGACGACGCTCGCGAGGGCGCGGGCCGCGGCGACATCACCATGGCGGATCCTCACGTGACGGGCCAGACCGCCACCGAACAGACCCTCGACCTGCCCAGTGAGCGACTGCTCGGGGTCGGTGTTGGGGACCAGCTCCTCGTAGTCCACCCGGATCAGCCCGCACGCCCGCCGGGCGATCTCGGGATGGGTGGCCGCCACCACCGCCACCGGCTCGCCCTGGTAGCGGACCTCGTCGAAGGCCAGCACCGGCTGGTCGTAGACCTTCATGCCGTAGGTCTTGGAGCCGGGCACATCGCTGTGGGTCAGCACACACCTCACCCCGTCGAGTCCCTCGGCCTGCGACGTGTCGATCGAGACGACCCGGGCCCGGGGATGGGGGCTGCGCAGGGTGACCCCCCACAGGGACCCGTCGTGGTACTCGTCGGAGGAGTAGATGAACGAGCCCTCCACCTTGGGGATGCCGTCGGGCCGGGCCGCGGACGCCCCCACGCCGTCGACGGCCGTGGAGTGGGTGGCGACTCGCGTCGGAGTGTCGGTGACCGTCATCGTCCAACCTTCGCCGTCATGGTGCGGCTTCCGCCCGTTCCGCGGCCAGATTCACCGCGTCGAGGATCTTCTGGTAGCCGGTGCAGCGGCACAGGTTGCCCGACAGTTCCTCCCGCACGGTCAGGTCGTCGGGTTCGGGATCGCCGGCCAGCAGGCTGTGGGCGGCCACGATCATTCCCGGCGTGCAAAACCCGCACTGCACCGCGCCGGCGTCCACGAACGCCTGCTGCACGGGGTGCATCTCGCCGCCGGCGGCGAGCCCCTCCACCGTCACCACCGAGCGACCCTCCGCCTGGGAGGCGGCCACTAGGCACGAGCAGACCAGCACCCCGTCCAGGTACACCGAGCACGACCCGCACTCGCCCTGCTCGCATGCGTTCTTGGTGCCCCGCAGGCCGACATGCTCCCGCAGAAAGTCGAGCAGGCTCTCGAGCGCCCACACGTTGTCCACGCTGTGGGCCACGCCGTTCACGGTGAGGTTAACCCTCACAGCGCAGCGCCTCCCTCCACGGCTGCGTGCCCCCCTAAGTCACCGAGAGCCCAAGTGAGACATCGCCGGCCCAGGACCGACAGCGCGTGGCTCCGGTATCCGGCGCTGCCGCGCACATCGTCGATCGGGGACGAGGCTTCGGCGACCAAAGCGCCGAACTCACGGACGTCACTCTCGCCGAGGCCGCCGGGAGCGTCCCAGCGGTCAGCCAGAGCCTCCTCCAGCATCTGCTCGGCGGCGCGGGCCCGCAACGGGGTCGGGCCGGCCGAGCCGATGCCGGTTCCCACCCGCCGACCGGCCACATCGAGGTTCAGCGCAAAGGACGCCGTGGCGATCACCATCGCATTGCGGGGCCCGACCTTGGCGAACTGCTGGGGACCGGTCGCCGCCGGGATCCGCACCGCCCGGATCAACTCGTCGGGCCCGAGCGCGCTGAGCTTCGGTCCAATGAAGAAGTCGTCGATGTCGATGAGGCGCGACCCTCGCACCGACTCGACCTCCACCGCCGCCCAGCAGGCCAGCAGCACCGGATGGGAGTCGCCGGCGGGCGACGCAGTGGCGAGGTTGCCGGCCACGGTGCCGCGGTTGCGGATCTGGGGCGAACCGACGGTGCGAGCGGCCTGCGCCAGCGCGGGACACACACCGCTGAGCTCGTCGATGATCCTGGTGAACGGCACCGCCGCGCCGATGCGCACGGTGCGCCCGCCGTCCGTCAACTCCCACGAGTCGAGCTCCTCGACACACGTCAGATCCAGTAGCCCGGCCGGCCGGGCCCGGCTGAAGTTGATGTCGACCATGAGGTCGGTACCACCACAGATCGGGGCCGCGGCGGGGTGCCGCGATCGCAGCCCTACCGCATCGGGCCACGACGACGGCCGCAATATCGGGTCGTGACCGCCAAGTTCCTCCATTGGGCGAGCCTCCACGATCCCGGACAGTTGTGTAATCCTGCATGGTAGATCGACATGCGCTCCCACCCCGAATCTGCCCAACCCCGGTACGACCTGGTTCTGACCGGAGGCAGGGTCGTCACGCTCGACGGCGACCGACGGGTGATCGAACCGGGCGCGGTCGCGGTGTCGGGCGACCGCATCGTCGCGGTAGACGCCGCCGACCGCGTCGATGCCGCTGCGGCCAATCGAGTCGTCGACTGCAGGGGCGCGGTAGTCCTCCCGGGATTCGTCGACTGCCACAGCCACCTGGCGCAGATGCTGATCAAGAGCCTCGGAGAGGGTCTCACAACCTGGGACTGGCTCTCCACGCTCACGTTCCCGGTCACGGACGCGGTCCGGCGCGACGAGGTCGTGGCGGGCACCCGCCTGGCCGCTCTGGAGGCGGTCCGGGCCGGTATCACCTGCGTGGTCGACAACCAGTACATGCCCCCCGATCCCGAGACCACGGTCGCGGTGGCCGGCGCGATGGAGTCGGTGGGTATCCGCGGCGCGGTCGCCCGGGGAATGACCGGCACGAGCCCGCCCGCGATGGCCTTCCGCAAGAGCGGGTCCCGGCCCAACTACTACTCCACCGGCGAGGAGTTGGCGATCATGGCCGACCTGCTGGCCGGCTGGTCCGGCGACCGGCTGGTGGCGCTCTGGCCCGGGCCCTTGAACATCGCCTTCAACGATCAGGAGCTGATCGAGGGCTCCGTGGAGCTGGCCCGGCGCTTCGGCACCAAGTGGCAGACCCACTGCTGCGAATCCAAGGGGGACCCCGTCGTCTACCAGCGGGCCTACGGGACCACGCCGATCGCGTGGCTGCATCGCGAGGGCCTGCTGGGACCGGAGACGACTCTCGCCCATGCCATTTGGGTGACCCCCGAGGAGGTGACGGTGCTGGCCGAGACCGGGGCCGCGGTGGCCCACAATGCCGTGTCGAACGCCTACCTCGGGGTGGGCACCATGCCGCTGTTGGAGATGCTCGACGCCGGCGCGTTGGTCGGGCTCGGTACCGACGGTCCGGCTGTCGGCCACCGCCAGGACCCCTTCGAGGTCATGAAGCAGACCGTTCTGGTGCACCGGGCACTGGCCGTGGACCCGTCGGTGATCACCAGCGAGACCGTCCTGGAGACGGCGATGCTGGGGGGCGCCGGGTTCACCGGCTTCGACGTGGGCGTGCTGGCACCGGGCCGCCTGGCCGACCTGGCCGTCGTCGATGTGACCGCACCGAACTGCGTTCCCAGCCGGAACACGATGACCACCATCGTCAACTCGGTGACGGGTTCCGATGTCCGCACGGTCGTGGTGGGTGGCCGGGTGGTCGTCGAGGACGCCCGCTGCGTCACCGTCGATGAACAAGAGGTGATCACCGAAGCCGAGCGGGCCGTAGCCAACCTCAGTGACCGGGTGGGCCTCGACCGATTCTCACACCGTTCCTGAGGGCTCGTAGGGGTACGGGCTAAGTACCCTCGAAGCGTGCGGCTGACCTACTCGCCCGAGGTGGAGGCGTTCAGGGCCGAGTTCTCGGCCTGGCTCGACGCCAACCTGCCCGACGAGGCCGACACCGCCGTGCGGCCCCGGTCCAGCGCCGACATACCCGGCTGGGCCCGGGGATTCCAGCGCCGCATGTTCGACAACGGTTGGCTGGTGCCCGGATACCCGCCCGAGTTCGGCGGGCGCAACGCCAGCCTGTACGAGCAGGCGGTGTTCTGGGAGGAGTTGGGCCGGCGCCGGGTGACTCAGAGCTTCAACCCGCAGGGGCTGGGCATCGTCAGCGCGTCGATCATCACCTTCGGCACCGAGGAGCAGAAGCACCGCTGGGCGGTGCCGATCATGCGGGCGGAGAAGACCGCGGCGCTGGGCATGAGCGAACCGGGCGCGGGCAGCGACCTGGCCGGTCTGTCCACCAGAGCCGCACTGGATGGCGACCGCTTCGTCGTGAACGGTCAGAAAGTGTGGACCTCCGGCGCCCACGACGCCGACGTGCTGCTGGCCTTCGTCCGCACCGACCCCGATGTTCCCAAGCACAAGGGCATCTCCGCGCTGATCATCGAGACCGACACGCCGGGGCTGGTGCGAAGGCCCTTCGGCGACATCACCGGTCGCCCGCCCGACTTCAACGAGGTGTTCTTCGATGACGTCTCGGTCCCCCGCGAGAACCTGGTCGGCGAGCTCAACGACGGCTGGCGGGTGTGCACCGGCTCGCTGGCCCACGAGCGCGAGATGCTGTGGATCCTGTGGTCCCAGGGCCTCGACCGGATGCTCGACGACATGCTCGAGCAGCTGAATGACGGCGCGGGCGCGGGGGCGGCCGGCGACCCGGTGGTGCTGGACGGGCTGGGCAGCTCGATCATGGACTCGTGGGCCCTGCGCCTGCTCGGCCAGCGCCAGCTCGCTCGCAGCCAGCGGAGCCTGCACGTGGCCGACCAGTCGCTGCTGAAGCTGCTGGGCTCGGAGGCCCAGCAGAAGCTGGCGCTCCTGATGCTGGAGTCGCTGGGTCCGGCCGCGCTGGACCGCACCGTGCCCGAGGGCGCGCAATCGCCCTACGAGAGTGACCGCTCGGCGCTGTCGTGGGCCGACCGGTACTTCTTCACCTTCGCGGGCACCATCAGCGGAGGCACCAGCGAGATACACCGCAACATCATCGCCGAGCGCGTCCTCGGCCAGCCCAGGGGCTAGAGCGATGGAGTTCGAGTTCACCGACGACCAGTTGGAGCTTCAGCGAGCGGTGCGCGACATTCTCGATGCCGAGGCGCCCCCCGAGTTGGCCAGGGCTGTGGCCGACGGCGAGTCCGACGCCGCAGCCTTCTGGCAGACGCTGGTGGGCCTGGAATGGCCCGCCATGGCGCTGCCGGAGGACGCCGGCGGTCTCGGCTACGGCTGGGTGGAACTGGCCATCGTGCTGGAGGAACTGGGCCGCCACGCCGCGCCGGGGCCTTTCCTGGCCACCATCACCCAGTTCGCGCCATTAGTGGCCGAAGTCGCCGGGCCGGCCCAAGCCGCTGGATTGCTGGCGCCGGTGGCCGCGGGCCGGACCACCGGCACGATCGCGATCGACGAGGGGCCCGGCACCTGGGATCCGGCCGAGGTGTCCGCCACCGCCCGCCGCGACGGCGACGACCTCGTCCTGGAAGGTACGAAGCACTATGTGCTCGACGGAGCCACCGCCGAGGAGATGGTGGTCGCAGTCCGGATCGACGGCGAGTTGCGGGTGGTCCTGGTGCCGGGCTCCTCGGTCCAGGCCACCAGCGGCATCCCCATCGATCCAGGCGTCCGCCACGCAACCATCGCCCTCGACGGGACGCGGGTGCCGGTCGAGCGGCTGCTCGGCGACCGCGACGCGACCGATGCGATCAACCGATCACTGGAGGAGTCGGTGACGGCCGTCGCCGCGGTCACGCTGGGCGCCTGCCAGCGGATCTTCGACATCATCAACGCCTACACCAAGGAGCGCGTCCAGTTCGGCGTGCCCATCGGCTCGTTCCAGGCGGTGAAGCACAAGCTGGCTGACATGTACCGCGACATCGAGCGGGCCCGGGTGCTCGTCTACTACGCGGCCCTGACCCTGGCCGAGGACCACCCGGACCGCACCATGGCCGCCTCGATGGCCAAAGCCGCCGCGGGCGAGGCCCAGCGCCGCTGCGTCCAGGACGGCCTACAGCTCGCAGGCGGGATCGGCTACACCTGGGAGCACGACCTTCACCTGTTCCTGCGCCGGGCAAAGGTGGGCGAACTCCACTTCGGCTCGGCCTCCCACCACCGCCGCAAGGTCGCCCGCCTAGCCCTCCAAGCCCAGCCCGTCTAAGCCGGCGACGGATCCACAGGCGGCTCCGGCGTCTGCGGGTCGGTCAGGTGGCCAGACCTGGCCAACGCCAGAACCAGATTGTCCAGCTTGCCTTCCACTCGACGGATATCGGAGCGCAGCAAATGGACCGCCCCTGCCAGCACACCAACGAGCGCGCTTCCCAACACGCCGATGAGCGTGGGAGCAATCGCCGGGTCCATACCGACGCACCTATCCCTGGGGCTCGGACGGAGTCTGCGGATCGACGAGGAACCCCGCGCTCGCCAACGCCAGGATGAGCATGTCGACCTTGCCCTCGAGCCGGTCGATGCGCGCATTGGTCTCCCGATGATCGGCGCGGTTCTCAGTACGAAGCTCCTTCAGGTCAGAGCGCAGCAGGTGGAACGCACCGGCGAACACGCCCAGCAACGCCGCCACCAACACGCCGATGAGCGTGGCGGCTATCGCGGGATCCATACCACGGCCTCTATCCCTGCTGGTCGGAAGGAGACTGCGGGTCAACCAGGAAGCCCGCTCTCGCCAACGCCAAGATCAAGCTGTCAACCTTCGACTCAAGCCTGTCGATGCGAGCCTCCACGCGCCGTACGTCAGAGCGAAGCCAAGTCACGGCACCCGCGAAGAGGCCGAACGCCACTGTGAGCAGCACACCAACAAGAGCCGGATCCATGCAGGCCAGCCTAATGGCGGATCACTATGTATGCAATCAAATGATCTGAAACTTAATCAAAACCAATTTGCTGAACGGGTTCAGGGCGGTCGAAGAGGACCGGCAGCTCGTGGGGGCCGCGGAAGGCGTAGCCGCTGATGGTCGGTGCCTCGGCGTTGGGGTCCAGCCGAAGGTTGGGCAGGCGGTCGAGCACCGCGTTGATCCCCACCTCGAGTTCCATGCGAGCCAGGTGCATCCCCAGGCACTGGTGCGGCCCGGTGCCGAAGGCCATGTGCTGCTGGGGCTCGCGATCCAAGTCCCATTCGCCGGGGTCGGCCCATCGAGCCTCGTCGCGTGACGCTGAGCCGTTGATAATCGAGACGGACGACCCCGCCGGCACCGGGCAGCCGCCGATCTCGGTGTCGGCTGCCACCACCCGGGCCACCATCGTCACCGACGTCTCCCAGCGCAATGTCTCCTCAACCGCGGCCGGCACCAACGACCGGTCGGCCAGCACCCGGGCCATGACCTCGGGCCGATCCAGCAGGGCCAGCAGGCAAGATCCGAAGGCCCGGTAGGTGGTCTCGGCTCCGGCCGGGAGCAGCAGCCGCAAGAAACCGTAGATCTTCTCGTCGGTGAGCCGGGCGCCATCGATCTCAGCCTGCACCAGCTCCGACATGAGGTCGCCGGTGGGCTCAGTCCGCCGGGCCTCCACCAAGGGCTCGAGGTAGTCGCGCATGGCCTGGGACGCTGCCATTCCATCCTCGGGGTTCAGCGGCCCGTAGTTGATCCGGATCGACCACTCGTTGAACTGCTCATGGTCCTCGGTGGGGACGCCCACGATCCCGCAGATCACCTGCACCGGGAACTTGCTAGTGACCTGGGCCACCAGGTCGGCCCGACCGGACGGGGCGATGCCGTCCAGCAACTCTGCGATCACGGGCTCCACCAGCTCGGCCCGCCAACGCTCCAGGGTCGAGCGGCGGAAGGCATAGGCCACCAGGTTGCGGTAGCGGCGATGCTCGTCGCCGTCCAGGCCGAGCATCAGCTCGCCCATGAAGGGACGCATCACCTCCGCGTTGATCGACGCCGAGAAGGAGCGCCAGTCCCGCAGCACGTGATCGGCGTCGTCCCATGTCGTGACCGTGATCCTCGGCGGCGCCGGGTCCTCGGTGAGGCTGAACCCCTCCTTCCGGATGACGGGGCAATGCCGGCGGGCGTGATTCCACTGCTCGTACGGCTGGGCAAAGTCCCACTGTTCATAAGGAGGCGGCGAGTAGTCCATCTCGGCCTCCACGTCGGCGCCCTCCATGGTCAGAGGATGGCTCCGCTCGACTTGAGGGCGGCGATCTCGTCCCAGTCGATGCCCAGCTCGGCCAGAACCAGCTCGGTGTGCTCGCCCAACTCCGGCGCCCGGTCCACCTCCACCGGGGTCTCATCGAACTGGGCGGGGCTGGCCACAAGCTGAACCGGATTCCCGGCGCCGTCCTCCATGGCGGGCAGGTAGCTGTTGGCCACCACCTGGGGGTCGTCGTACAGCTCGGCCAGGGTCTGGAACGGGGTCCACACCCCCTCGAAGTCGGCCAGTCGCTCCTTCCACTCGTCGAGGGTGCGCCCGGCGAAGGCCTCGTCGATGATGTCGATGCACTCCGGTCCGTTCATCGAGCGGGCCTCGGAGGTGTTGAACCGCTCGTCGTTCACCAGGATCGGCCGTTCCAAGCAGGCCGCGAAGTCGTCCCAGTACCGGTCGCTCTGGAGCAGGATGAGGCTGATGTAGCGATCGTCGGCGGTGCGGAACACGCCCACCCCCGGATTGGGGTTCTTGCGCCGGTCGCCCCGGGGCAGCGACGTGAGCCCGAACAGCTTGGCCGCCACCACCAGCGGCGAGACCTGCCACATCGCGGTGGCCAGCAGCGATACGTCGATCACGCTGGGCTCGCCGGTGCGCTCCCGCTTGAGCAGCGCTGCGGCGATAGCGCCGGCCAGCGCCATGCCCCCCATCACGTCGCCGAAGGCCGGGGAGGGCTGGCCCTGGGGCCAGCCGGCCGCGTCGGGAGGGAACACCGCGGCCACCGCGCCCCGAGCCCAGAACGAGGCCCCGTCGAAGCCGCCCTTCTCCGCGTCGGGACCGGCCGGACCCTGCCCGGTGCCGCGGGCGATGACGATGGACGGGTTGCGGGCCAGGATCGCCTCATTGTCGATGCCCAGGCGGCGTCGCACCGGCTCCAGGTAGTTGGTGAGGAACACGTCGGCCGTCTCGACCACCTTCATCAGGGCTTCGCGGCCGTCGGGGTGCGCGATGTTGAGCGCTACCGAGCGCTTTCCCCGGTTGGGCTGCTCGACCATGAAGTTCACGGTGCCAGCGGGGATCAGCCCGGAGGTGATCAGACCCCGCTGCGGGTCGCCGCCCGCCGGGTTCTCGACCTTGATGACGTCGGCGCCCCAGTCCACCAGCACCGACCCACCCGAGGGCACGAACATCCAGGACGCGACCTCGACGACCCTGACGCCCTCCAAGGGCCTCGACACGTCCGTCACCTCAGGCTGGCGGCGCGGTCAGACCGCCAGCAGTTCCTTGAGATTGCCGCCCATTATCTTGGCCGCGTCGTCCGATGACAGTGATGACGGCAAGTCGTCGTAGAAGCTCACCGGATCGCCCAAGCCCTCGGGGTGGGGGTAGTCGGAGCCGAACAGGATGCGGTCGGGGCTCATCACGTCGATCAGCCCCTCAAGGCCGTCCTCCCAGAACGGGTTCACGAAGACGTTGCGCCGGAAGACGTCAAGGGGATGCTCTGGGAAATCCTGGGGCAGCTTCTTGTACACCCCTTCCAGCTTCTCCAGCAGGGGTCTCACCCAGGTTCCACCGTTCTCGATGGTGGCGATGCGCAGGTCGGGGAACCGGCTGAAGGCCCCGTGGCAGATCATCGCGGCCATCATGTCGCTGACGGCCCGGTTCTGCATCACCAGCAGGCGCAGCGGGTTGGGCTTGAACGGCAGGAACTCGGTCTTGCCCTCCCAGATCGACGCCAGGTCGGCATAGCCGGAGTCCGACGCGTGCATGCCCACCAGCACGCCGGCCTCCTGCACTCGCGCCCAGAACGGATCGAACTCGGGCAGGCCCGGCGACCGCGGACCCCGCAGGCCCCAAGCCGGGGCTGGCCGGATCAGGATGCAGCGGGCGCCCCGCTCCAGGCACCACTCCAACTCCTCGATGGCCTTCTCGACGATGGGCAGGGTGATGATGGGGGTGGCGAAGATCCGGTCGTGGTAGTTGAACGTCCACTCGTCGTGGATCCACTCGTTGAGCGAATGCACCACGACGTGGGTCAGGTCGGGGTCGTCGCGCATCCGCTCCTCGAGCAGGCTGGCCAGCGTCGGGAACATGAGCGAGCCCTGGATCCCCAGATCGTCCAGGTGCGGCAGCCGGGCCTCGGCGTTGCGGGCCCAGTCGGGGCAGCGGATGGGCTTGCCGAAGATCTCCCGCAGGCTCTTGCCCTCGGGATTGCCGTGCCGGTAGTACTCCTCCTGAGCGCCCGGCGGGGCCACCACCTCGAAAGTGGGGTTGGGGATGTACTCCGATATCAGGCCCTTGATGGCGATCTTGGTACGCCCGTCCACCTGCACGTAGCGGATGGCACCCCTGTAATCGGCGGGAAGGTGCCGGGTGAAGGCGTCCTCGGTCTCGTACATGTGGTTGTCGGAGTCGTATACCGGAAAGCCGAGGTCGCGAGCCATGACGGTCCCTCCTGCGTGCCTGCTTGAGTCCGCTTAGGATACCGCTGCTTACCCCGTACGGGATCGCTTCGTCCCGGCCGGCGGATCGCTTCCTTCCGGCCGGCGGGTCCTGTCACAGGCGCGGCCTGACGGCGCAAGCGCCGCCATTCCTTGCCCCCGTGCCACCCCCCGGCCTAGCCGAGGGCGCCTACGACAGATCCCAGCGGAAGTCGTACGCTCGCGTGATGGCGACCCTGGACCCGGCAACTGTCGAGAGGCGGTTCCGCGAGCCGGGCTACGAGCCGACGGCGGATCGGTTCGTGCGACATGTGGCTGGTGAGTGGGGGGACCGTGACCTGGTGCTGCTGGGTGAGCGGCGGCTGAGCTACCGGGATCTGGAAGTTGAGTCCCGGCGGCTGGGGCGGGCTCTGCTGGCCCGCGGGGTCACCCGCGGCAGCCGGGTGGCCCTGCTGGCGCCCAACGGGCCGGAGTGGGTGGCAGCGTGGTTGGCCGCGGCCCGGATCGGGGCGGTGGTGGTGCTGCTCAACACGTTCTACAAGGCGCGGGAGCTGGGCTGGGCGCTGGCTCATTGCGAAGCCGAGGTGCTGCTCACCGTGGACCGGTACCTCAACCACGACTACGCCGCGCGGCTGGAGCAGGCTGTTGGCGGCCTCGAAGGGCAGCGCCACGAAACCCTTGCCTGCGACAGCCATCCGATCCTGCGGGCGGTGTGGATGTGGAGCGAGGCCGCGGCCACTCCGTCCTGGGCCGGATCGATAGATGACCTTCTGGCCCGATCGGGCGAGACCTCCAACGATCGGTTCGACGCTGCAGCCGATGCCGTCGAACCACAGGACCCGATGGTCGTCATATACACGTCCGGGAGCACCTCCGAGCCCAAGGGCGTGGTCCACTCCCAGGCCGCGGTGATCGTCCACCCGTTCAACCTGCTGCAGTTCCGCGACTTGGCTTGCAGCGACGTGCTCTACACACCCATGCCGCTGTTCTGGGTCGGCGGGCTGTCATACGTGTTGGTCAGCGCCATGCACACCGGGGCTGCCGTCGTGTTCGAGGAGCGCTTCGAGCCCGGAAATACGCTGGATCTGATCGAGCGTCGGCGGGTGACCCACGTGATCGGCTGGCCCCACATTCCCAAGGCGCTCGTCGAGCACCCGTCCTTCGGTGAGCGTGACCTGTCCTCGATCCGGGGCGGCAGCTTCGACGAGTTGCTGCCTGTGCACCTCCGGGTCAGCGATCCCCGCAGGAAGGCCACATCGCTGGGCATGACCGAGTCGCTCGGTCCCCACTCGATCGAGGCGCTGCACGTCGAGCTGCCCGAGGGCAAGGAGGACTCGTTCGGCCGCAGCGTTCCCGGCATCGAGCACCGCATAGTCGATCCCGGCACCGGCGACAAGCTGCCGGCCGGCCGAGCCGGGGAGATCTGGATCCGGGGCTACTCGCTCATGCTGGGGCTGCTCGGCCGGGACCCGGTAGACGTCTTCGAGGCCGGGGGCTGGTACCGCACCGGTGACAGCGGCCTGCTCGGCCCGGACGGCCATCTGTACTTCCAGGGCCGGCTGGGGACCGTGATCAAGGCTGGCGGCACCAATGTGGCGCCCCGCGAAGTAGAGCTCGCGATCGAGTCGCAGCCCGGCGTGATGCACGCGTTCGTGGTAGGCGTCCCCGCCTCCGGCGGCAAGGGTGAGGCCGTAGCCGCCGCGGTGGTGGCCAAGCCGGACGCCAATATCGATCCGGCGGACCTGCAGGCCCGCCTGCATCGAGAGATGGCGAGTTACAAGGTCCCCCGCCACGTGGCCGTGTTCGCCGAGCAGCAGGATCTGCCCTGGCTGGAGTCGGGAAAGATCGACCTCCAGGCCCTCCGCCGCTTGCTCGCCGAGCGCTTCGGCCGTTAGCCGCGCTGCTGGCCGCCTAGTGGTAGGAGATGGCCTCCAGCACATCGAGGCGGTTGGCCCGCCGAGCCGGCGCCAGGGAGGCCAGGAGGCCGGCCACCGCCGACACGA
>VXNG01000011.1 GCA_009840695.1 Acidimicrobiaceae bacterium | reverse complement strand
GGCTCTTCGGCCATCTCAGGGTGATCGACAACGTGGCGTTCGGGCTGCGCCGGGCGGGAGCGGACCGCGCCGGCGCCCGCCAGCAGGCTGCAACCCTGCTCGAGCGGGTCGGCGTGGACTCGGTGGCCTGGCAGAGGCGCCCCGCCGCGCTGTCGGGCGGTCAGCGCCAGCGGGTGGCCGTCGCCCGGGCCCTGGCGCCCCAACCCGACGTGCTGATCGTGGACGAGCCTCTCGCCTCGGTCGACTCCTCGGGCCGGGCCCAGTTGCGATCCCTGCTGCGCGAGTCGCCCGCCCGCCACGTGATTCTCATCACCCACGACCCGGTGGACGTGGCCACGCTGGCTCGGCGGGTGGTGGTCCTCGACGCCGGCGCCGTTGTCAGCCGGGGCTCGGCGGCCGCAGTGACGGCCTCGCCGGGCTGCGAGTGGGCGGCCACCTTCCTGGGCGCCAACGTGGTGGAGGGTCGGGCTCAGGGCACATCGGTCACGACCGAGGGCGGTCTCGTGCTCGCCGTGGCCACCGAGGCGGCCGGACCCGTCTACGTGACGTTCCCCGCCCACGCGGTCACCCTGCACCGGGACCGGCCCGCGGGCAGTGCCCGCAACGCCTGGCAGGCCGAGCTGCAGAGGGTTGACGTCGACGGGGAACGGGCCCGGGTGCACCTGGGGGGTCCGCTGGAGGTGCGGGCCGACGTGACCCGCCGTTCCGCCGATGAACTCGGCCTGCAACCCGGCCTCACTGTCTGGGCCTCGGTCAAGGCCACCGAACTCACCGTCGTCAACTGACCGCCGGGAGCGAGCCGGGCACAGAGGGCAAGCATGTCGCGGACTACCATCCAGATCGATGCGTCCGCGACCCACAGACGTGTCCGCCGCCGTGGCCAATGTGCTCGACCGGTGCCTCGGCGTCCAAGCGGGCGAGCGCGTGGTGCTGCTGACCGACACCGACAGCGACCGCCGGGTCACGGACCTGTTGCGCTCCGGGATCGAGGCGCGGTCGGCAGTCGCGTCGACACTGGAGATGGCCCCGCTGGACATCCCGGGAGCGGAAGTCGCCCCCGGTGTCGCCCGAACGATGGCGCAGAGCGACGCCGTTATCGAGCTGACCTCCATCTTCATCGGCTCGAACGAGGCCCGCCGCGACGCCAACGCGGTGGGCGTCCGCTATCTGGCCATGCCGGGGATCACGTTGGACACGCTGCGGGTGGACGGCCCCCTGTCAGTCGATTTCGACGAACTCCGGGCGCGCGCCGAACAGGTCGGCGAACTCTGGACTCAGGCGTCGGAGTTTCGACTCACCACTCCAGCCGGCACCGATCTCCGCGGCTCCGTATCCGGGCGGCCTGGCCGGGTGCTTCACGGAATCTGCAGGACGGCTGGGTCCTACATGGCGCCACCCGACATCGAGGCGGGCACCGCTCCAGTGGAGGGCACCACCCACGGCGTGGCTGTCATCGATGCTGATCTGTTGTTCATGGGGATGGGCCCGCTGCCCGACCCGGTGGTCCTCACCTTCGACGAAGGGCGCCTCGTCGGCGCCGAGGGACCCGAGAGCCATCGCCTCACCGGCATGCTCGAGCGCTGCGGGGACGAGTTGATGACCAACTTCGCCGAGGTCTCCCTCGGACTCAACCCGGCCGGTCATGTGTGCGAGGTCGCGATGGAGACTGAATCCTCGCTGGGGACCGCCCACATCGCTCTCGGCAACTCGATCGCCTACGGAGGAACAGTCGCGGCGCGAGCGCATCTCGACTGCGTCATGCGCGACGCGACGCTCACGCTCGACTCTGTGCCGGTTCCTGCCACAAACATCATGTGTCCGCCTGCGAGTGCATGTGAGGCCGAGAGGCCGAGAGGATAGGGAGCGATTTCAGGATGATGGAGCCATCAGAGCTTGCCGCCCGTGTTCTTGCGGCCGTCGACACGCAACGAGCAGTCGACCTGACGCGGCAGGTCTGTCGCATACCCAGCATCCTCGGTGCTGAAGGGGATCTTGCCGACTTCCTGGCCGCGTCGATGCGCGACCGCGGCTTCTCCAACGTCGAGTTGCAACCGGTGCTCCCCGACCGCCCCAATGCCACCGGCGAGATCTCCTTCGGTGACGGTCCCCGCGTCGTCATGACCGGCCACATGGACACCAAGCCGGTCTCGATCGGTTGGTCCGCAGCCGAACCCTTCTCGGGCGACCTCATCGACGGTCGCGTCTTCGGTCACGGCATCATGGACATGAAGGCCGCCCTCGCATGCCAGATCACCGCCATCGAGGCCGTCCGCGAGTGCGGCCTGCCGCTCAGGGGCACTCTCGCGATGGCCGCGGTCAGCGACCACATGGGCGACCAGACGGGGAGCATCCGGTACTTCGAACGCCATCATGCCGATCTGTGTGTGCTGGGCGAACTGTCCGACAACGAGATCTTCCTCGGCCACCGCGGCCGCTACTACTTCGACGTCACCGCACAGGGCCGGTCCGCCCATACGTGCCACAAGCACTACGCCATCAACGCCAATACCTTGGCGGCACTGGCCATTCTCGAGCTGGATGCCTCGAGGCTCGAGCCCGCACTGAGCCCCGAGATCGCAGCGCGCTTCGGGACCGAGACCATGATGGCTCCTGGCCGGGTCTATGGCGGGCTCCCTCCGGGGGGTCCGTCGATGATTCCCGACGAGTGCGTGATCCGGGTCGACTGCCGGCCGCAGCCCGGCGTATCGATCGAGACTGTCCGGGCCGAGATCGATCGCTGTCTCGACAACGCCAAGCGCCGCGACGGGCGTTTCAGCGCCGAGGTCGAGCTGGTGGACGTGAAGGCTCCGTATCTGGCCGATCCGGACTCGGATGTTGTGCAGACCATGGTCGAAGCCGTCCGCCAGGTTCGAGGCCGGGAGCCCGAGCTGATGGCGGCCGACTGGCTCGGTGATACCGCGAGCTTCGGCGGGCACACCCCGACCGTCATCTTCGGCCCTGGCGGCGAGCCCGTGTACTGTGCCGACGAGAACCTCCCGGTGGCCGACATCAAGGAGGCAACACAGGTGTATGCAGTCTTTGCGGCGTTGGCCCTGGCAGCACCCGAGTGACTACCCGCCGGCGACGCATCCTGATCGCGAAGCCAGGTCTCGACGGCCACGATCGTGGGGCGAAGGTCGTGTCGTTCGCTCTCCGCGACGCCGGCTGTGAAGTCATCTATCTCGGCCTTCGATCCACCCCGACTGAGATGATGATGGTGGCGATGGACGAAGATGTCGACGTGATCGGGGCCTCCATCCTCTCTGGGGCGCATCTGGAGATCGCTTGCGATCTGGTCGCGGAACGCTCCCTCCACCGTCTCGAGCACGTGCCCGTGGTCGTGGGCGGGATCGTGCCGCCCCGCGATGTCGCGCGCCTCCTCGAGATCGGCGTCGACGACGTCTTTCCGGCTGGCACGGCCGTCGCCGACGTGGTGAAGCGCATCACCGCCCTGGCCGACAGCCGGCAGGAGCGGCCATGAGCGAGACCGCTCAGGACCCGACAACCGCTTCGGGAATCCCCATTGCCCGGCTCTACACGGCGGCCGATCTCGGCGATCCGGCAGCCCTCGATGAGCGGATCGGTGCGCCCGGACAGCCGCCCTTCACCCGCGGACCTTACGCCGAGATGTACCGCCAGCGCTTATGGACGATGCGCCAGTACGCCGGATACGGGTCGGCCGAGGACACGAACCAGAGATTCCACTACCTCCTCGGGCAGGGCCAGACCGCGCTGTCGGTGGCTTTCGACCTTCCCACCCAGCTGGGGCTCGACTCGTCCGCTGCCGCCGCGAGGGCGGAGGTCGGACGGGTCGGGGTTGCGATCGATACCGCCGATGACATGGCGGAACTGTTCGAGGGGCTCCCCCTCGACGACCTCTCGGTGAACTTCACCATCAACGCAACCGCGCCCATCATCCTGGCCTTCTATCTCGTCGCGGCCGAGCGCCAAGGCGCTGACAGGTCGCGGCTGGCCGGCACGCTGCAGAACGACATCCTCAAGGAGTTCGTGGCCCGCAAGACCTTCATCTTCCCGCCGGAGCCGTCGATGCGGCTGGTGGGCGACGTCGTGGAGTTCTGCACCTCCGAAGTCCCGCGTTTCAACCCGATCTCGATCACCGGCTACCACGCCCGGGAGGCCGGGTGCGACACTGTCCAAGAGCTGGCCTTCACGATGAGCGACGCGATCGCGTATGCCGGGCTGCTGGTCGATCGGGGGCTCTCGTTCGACGCGTTCGCGCCGCGATTCTCGTTCCATTTCGCGACGACCCTCGAGATGTTCGAAGAGGTTGCGAAGCTCCGCGCCGCCCGCCGTCTCTGGGCACAGATTGCCCGCGACCGGTTCGGAGCGACCAACCCTGAAGCGATGCGGCTCCGGTTCTTCTCGGGCTGCTCGGGAGCAACGCTCACCGCCCAGCAGCCTCTCAACAATGTTGTGAGATCCACGATCCAGTGCCTCGGGGCGGTCCTCGGAGGCGCCCAGTCGATCCATGTGATGGGCTACGACGAGGCGATGGCCATCCCGACCGACGAAGCGGTGACCTTGGCGCTTCGGACCCAGCAGATCGTCGCCCACGAGACCGGTGTAGCGGACACGGTGGACCCGTTGGCAGGGTCCTACTTCGTCGAGGCGCTGACCGATGAGCTCGAAGCCAGAGCCACAGAGCTCATCGGTGTGATCGACGGGCTGGGGGGCGCCGTTGCCGCGATCGAGGCGGGCGTGCCCCAGCGCTGGATTGCAGAGAGCGCGTACCGCTCCGAAATGGCCGTCGCGAACCTCACCGCGGTGAAAGTCGGTGTCAACGCCCACGTCGAGGAGGCGGACGCGACGGAACTGCGGCTCTTCGAACTCGACGAGATGGCTCGTGACCGTCAGCTGGCCCGGCTGGACCGGCACCTCGCGGGCCGTGACGATGTCTCGGAGGCATTGGCAGCGTTGTCGCGTGCAGCGGTGTCGGGCCAGAACGTGATGGAGCCTCTGATCGAAGCTGCACGCCGTGGGGCCACTCTGGGCGAGTTGTCCGATGTCTTCGGGAAGGCGTTCGGGACGCATCGCGAGCCGTCGCTGTGGTAGCTGAACCGCTGGCCGGCACCAAGGTTGTGGACCTGACCCGGTACGTGGCTGGTTCCTACACGACGATGATCCTCGCCGGGCTGGGCGCTCGAGTCCTCAAGATCGAGCCGCCTCCCGGTGGCGACCCCTACCGAGGCCAGGGGCTGGACGACACTGGTGACGGATCCACCCTGTTCGCATCACTCAACCGCGGCAAGGAGAGCATCCTGTTGGACTTCCGCCTGCCGGAAGGTGCCCAGGCCCTGGAGCACCTGCTCGCGGGTTCCGATTTCCTGGTCCACAACGCCCGGCCAGGATCCATGGCTCGCTACAGCCTCGACTACGACTCGGTGCATCAGCGGCACCCCTGGCTGATCCACGCTTCGATCTCAGCGTTCGGCGACCTCGGGCCCGACGCGACCAGGGGTGGTTTCGACCTCATCGTCCAAGCTGAGAGCGGCCTCATGTCGGTAACCGGCTCCGCCGAGTCGGGCAGCGTGAAGGTCGGGGCGCCGATGCTGGACATTGGTGCCGGACTCGTGACGGTCACCGCCCTCCTCGCGGCCCATCTGGCGCGCCAGGAGACCGGGGTCGGCAGCCAGGTCTGCTCGTCTCTGCTGGAATTCGCCATGGCGTCGTTCACAACCATCGCCAGCGACGCCGTGAGTGCCGGGAGCAGCCGCTCGCTGCTCGGCAGCCACTCCCCCACGTTCGCACCCTACGGAGCATTCACCGCCCGCGACGGAGACGTCGTCCTCGCCGGAGCCGGCAACGAAAAACTCTGGGAGACCTTGTGCGACGTCCTCGGCAAGCCCGATCTGCTCTCTGACCCCCGGTTCGCCGACAATGCGGCCCGCGTCTCGCACCGAGACGAGCTGACCGCCACAATCAACGCCGTCCTCGCCTCCGACGACGCCAACGCCTGGCTCGACCGCTTCGATGCAGCCGGGATCCCGGCCGGTCAGGTCCGCTCACTTCTCCGTGCCCTCGGTTCCCCCCAGGTCGAAGCGCTCGACATCTTTCGGAGACCGAGCGACGGCGGCGATAGCGTCGTCGGAGCGATGGACCCACCGTTCCGCATCGACGGGAAGCGGCCGCGCCTCGACGGACCCCCTGAACTCGGCGCGCACACCCGGGGGGTGCTCGAAGAATTCGGCGTGCCGTCCGACCTCGTGGACCGGCTGACGCACTCATGACGAGCGTCCGGCGGGGAGTGGTCCTGCAGGGTGTCGACACGATCGATGAGTTCCTCGCCATGGCGAGCCACATCGAAGCGACCGGATTCGACCACCTGTGGCTGACCGAATCGTCGCTACACGCCCGCGACCCGTACCAGCTTCTCGCCCTTGCGGCGAGGGCCACCACTCAGCTGAGACTGGGGACTGCGGTCACGAACCCCGTGACCCGCCATCCCGCGCTGACCGCGGTGGCGGCAGCAACGCTGGCCGAGATCGCAGGCGACCGCGCCATCCTGGGCATCGGAGCGGGGGATCGACCCTTGCTGGCTTTGGGGGCGAAGCCTGCCCGGCTTGCGGAGCTGGAGGCGGCCATCGCCGCGATCCGTGCGTTGCTGGCCGGAGAATCCGTGACTGCCGACGAACCCGGGTTCCGCCTGGTCGACGCTCATCTGCGGTTCGACGCCGCGGCCGATCTGCCCGTGTTCGTCTCAGCCAGTGGGCCCCGCACCCTCGAACTCGCCGGCGCGGTGGCCGACGGAGTGATCCTGTTGTGCGGCCTCGACCCCGCCGTGGTCCAGTGGGCGCTCGACCGCGTCGACGAGGGCGCTAGCAGGGCAGGGAGACCCCGTCCGCACATTGCGATCTTCGTCTACGGTGTGATCGACGAGGACGAGCCGGCGGCCATCGCCGGAGCGCGCTCGATTGCCGCCTGGTTCCCGCAGACCGCGCCGATCTACTGCGATCTAGTCGGGCTCGATCCCGCAATCACAAGAGCGGTCCGTGAGAGCTACAGCGGGGGCGAGTTCCAAGAGGCCGCACAAGCCGCTTCATTGCTGCCGGAGAGCTTCGTTCAGAGAATGGCAGTCGCCGGCAATCGAGACCGGGTGACGGCTCAACTCGCTGCACTGCAGCAAGTAGGCGTGGACTCCATCAACATCTTGCCCCTGGGGGACGACAGGATGGCCACGATCAATGCCTTCGACGAGTGCTGGCGGCGTCTGTAGGACTCATCTCGCCTCTTCAACGGAGCAGACGGGCAAACCCTGGTTGCCGAAAGGTGCCGGGTAACCGCGCGCACACGTTGGGCGGTGGCGGTGATGCGCACCTCCTCCCCCCGGTAGTGCGCACCACCGCCCCGCTAGGTGACCGGATGCCCACACGGCTCCGGCCAAGGAAGGAAACCCCAGTCCATACTCGCGCACTCTGAGCGTGCCGACAACCCGAACGCCTCGCGGCCGCCAATAGTCAGGACTCGGACAGCTCCTCGATACGCACCAGACGGCACGAGATCTCGGGCACGGTCGCGGGCTGGACGAAGCGCAGGCCCATCACGCCGTGGTCGCGATCACCGGGATCGATCCAGTTGGCCACGCCCGGATCAGTGGCGGACACCACGATCCGCACCCGGCCGTCCGGCCCCCGTGCCGCGTTCTCGCTGTCCACGTAGCCCCGGCCCCGGAAATAGTCGGCCAGGTTCTCCATCCAGTGGTTGCAAAGCTGGAAGTTCCACTGCTGGCAGCGAGGCTCTGCGAACTCCACCACCAGCGCGGTGCCCGGCTCCAGCCGCCAGTAGCCGAACTCGAAATGGCGGTCGTCGGGCGATCCTCCGATGCGCTCGTACCACTCCTTGGTGTACTCCAGCTGGTTCTGTTTGGTCAGCAGGTCACGGGTCCATCCCCCGTAGTCGCTGAGCAGTCCGAGCACCAGCTGGGCGGCCACCGCCAGGCGAGCAGCCATGTCGTCGGGCTCGGGCGTGGCCGGGCGCGGATGCTCGTCCAGGCAGCAGATCTCCAGCCGGGGCGGCGACTCGGAATTGCGGTCCGCGTAGACGACCCGGCCCATCAGCTCGCGGGTCTGCGACGTCATCGGGAACCACACCTCGTTTGGGCCGGGGTCGTCGACCGACATCACGAAGTTGACGGAGCCGTCGGCTGCGGCCAGATCGGCCAGCACGAAGCTGTGCGGGGTCAGCGCCATGTTCGGGTTGAAGCCCGGGAGGTAGTCCTCGGCTCCAAGGCCGATACCGAATGCGCCGGCATCGTCAGGGATGGGGGGACTCCACGCCGACAGGTGGGTGTAGGCGCCGCCGAGCGAGCCGGTGACCCGGTAGCGGTAGCGGGCGTCCACGGGCTGGACGATGTGATCCTGGTTGGGGGACTGCACTCCCTGCCCGCCCCGAAGCGGCGGCGGGATGAGCCGGATCGGCCGGGGGCGCGTGCCGGGAGTGCGGCGTTCGATGGCCCGGGCCGAGGCCATCATGATCATGCGGGTGAGGTAGCGGAAGCCCTCCACCCGGTCCTGGCGATCGCCGTCGGGCGTCTCACGCACCACGATGCGGCCCGCGGCCTTGAGCGTGTCGCAGAAGTCGTCCCAGGCCCGCCCGTCCATCAGGCGAGCCTCCCGCTGCGCAGCGATCTTGTCACTGTCGGGGTTCATTGAGTCCTCCCGTGATTGGGGATTCCATGCCGAGCGCGTCTTGAAGGAAGCGGAGTTGGAGCAGCAGCAGGTTCTCGGCCACCTCCTCCTGGGGGGTCATGTGGGTGATCCCGCTGAGCGGGAGCACGGTGTGGGGCCGCCCGGCCTCGGTCAGCGCCTGTGACAGCCGCAGGGTGTGGGCGGCCACCACGTTGTCGTCGGCGAGGCCGTGGATGAGCATGAGCGGTCGCTGCAGGCCGGAGGCGAGTGGGGTGAGGTCGGTTCGCTCGTAGTTGCCGGGCTCGGTCGCCGGATGCCCCAGGTAGCGCTCCGTGTAGTGGGTGTCGTAGAGGCGCCAGTCGGTGACCGGGGCGCCGGCGATGGCCGCAGCGAACACGTCGGGGCGCCGGAGCACAGCCAGCGCGGCCAGGTAGCCGCCGAAGGACCAACCCCTGACGGCCACCCTCGTGAGGTCGAGGTTCGGTAAGCGGTCGGCCGCGGCGCCCAGAGCCTCGATCTGGTCGTCCAGGACGGGGCCGGCCAGGTCGCCCCGCACCGATCGTTCGAAGTCCGGGCCCCGCCCGGGCGTGCCCCGGCCGTCGACGACCAGCACGCAGAAGCCCTGGTCCGCGAACCACTGCGACGTGTGGAACAGCGCCTCGGCCCGCTGTACCCGCTGGGCGTGGGGTCCGCCGTAGGGGTCGAGCAGCACCGGCAACGGGCCACTATCGGTTCCGGCGCCGCCCGAGGGCATGACCAGTGCCGAGACCAGCCGGCGGGGTCCGAGCTCGACGATCTCGACGTTGAGCTCCAAGCCGGGCTCGGCGGCGTGGGACTCGATGAGCAGGTCCGGACCCTCCCGCCGCGCCGACCGCACCGCGCACCGGCGCCCGGACCGGTCCATCGAGCGGCTGGTGACCACAGTTGTGTCGCCGCCTACGGCGACGCCGTGCACTCCGGGCGCACCGGTCAGCCATCCGACTGCACCGTCCCAGCCGACTCGGGCGACGTGAACCTCGGCCGGGTCGACCGAGGCGGTCACGAAGGCACCGGCCTCGTCAGCATGGTGAACGGCCCGCACCTGCACATCGTCGGGCGTGAGCACTTCGCCGTCCAGGCACAGCCGGCGGGCCGGGCCGTGGTCCTCGACCGTGACGAGCTTGCGGCCGACCAGCCGGGGGACGCCGGGAACAAGCTCCACCCAGGCGTCGTCCGCGACCGTTCGCAGGAGGCGGCAGGTTCCCGAGTCCGGGTCGGCTTGAAGCACGCCGAGCGTGCGCTGGTCCCTGGTCTGCACGGTGAGCAGCAGCCCGTCGGCACTCCAGTGCACTCCGGCCAGGTACTCCCAGCCGCCCTCTGCCCAGGCGATGTTCAAGCGGTCGCCCCCACCGACGTCGAGGATCGCCAGGGCAACCTCGGCGTTGCCGGTGCCGGCCATCGGGTAGCGCACCTCGACGGGCTCGCGGCCAGCTGAGGAAGGATCCGCGATCCACCAGCGGGACACCGCCGCGGTGTCCACCCGGGCCGCCAGCAGCCGCCGGCCGTCGGGGGACCACCAGTGCCCCCGGGTGCGGCCCATCTCCTCGGCCGCCACGAACTCCGCCGACCCCCAGCTCACCCCTTCTGGGGGCTCATGCACCACCATCCGGTCCCCAGCGGCCTCGCCGGTCATCCGCAGAGCCGACCCCGCCACATAGGCCACCCGCGATCCATCTGGCGACAGGCGGGGATCGAACGCGCCCGGCAACGCGGCCAGCGACTCGGGAGGACCGGCCTCTACGAGACTCACCCGCCACAGCCGCCCGTCCAGCGCGAACACCGCGGCGGTCAGCGCCTCGTCGGCGTCATACGAGACGATGCCTTCAGCAGTCTCACGCACTCGCTCGCGCCGGGCACGCTCGGCCGCCGGCACGTCACAGTCGCTCCCGCCGCCGTCCTCGCCTGTGCCCTCACCGACGCGATCCCCACTGCCGCCGCTGGGATCGTTGAGACGGCGCGGATCGGCTGCCAAGCGCTCGGCGTTTGAGGCCACATCGAGCACCCATAGAGAATTGACCGGGTCAACCGGTCCCGATGAGCGCAGGAACGCCACCCGGGCTCCGTCGTCGGAGACTCTGATGTTCCGGGGCTCGCCCAGCGTGAAGCGCCGGGTGCGGGCTTGACGCCTAGGAAATGACTCGATCCCGTCCACTCGGCCCCGCCGGCTAAGCCCTAGGTCTCGACGAGTGGAGCGATCAGTCGCCCATCTGGGCCTGGAGGTAGTTCTGGATGCCGATGTCGGCGATGGCGCTCTGCTGGGTCTCGATCCAGTCGAGGTGCTCCTCCTCGCCCACCAGCAGGTGCTCGAGCAGCTCTCGGGTGCCCACGTCGCCCTGCTCCTCGGCCAATGCCACCCCCCGGCGGTAGCGCTCGATGGCGGCCACCTCCAGTTGCCGGTCGTTCTCCATCTGCTCCTCGACAGTCTTGCCGGGCCGCACGCTGCTGAGGCTCTCCAACCGGGGCATTCCATCCAGGTACAGGATGCGGTCCATCAGCTTCTCGGCGTCGTGCATCTCCTCGATCGACTCCTCGCGCATCTTGGCGGCCAGGCGGGTCCAGCCCCAGTCCTCGCACACCTTGGAATTGACGAAGTACTGGTTGATGGCGGTGACTTCGGCGGCCAGGGCCTCGTTGAGGAAGTCGATGATCTCCGGTGAGCCTTGCATGGCCCCACCCTAACCGGCCTTGGCGGCGTGCCAAGGGCCTCGGCTCGCAGTTCGACGCCTCACAGCAGGTGATCCCGGCGGATCACCAGGAACCAGGTCAGAACGAAGGACAAGCCCACCAGCACCACCGCCATGATCCCGGCTTCGGCGATGAAGGCCTCCTCGAAGGAGCCGAAGATCTGCGTCGTCAGTGTGAAGAAGCCCAGTGGCGAGACGAACAGGCTGATCGGCAACTCCTTCATCACCGACAGCAGCACCAGGCCGGTTCCGGCCAGTAGGCCGGGGCCCATCATGGGAAGGTCCACCGCGAGGAACCGGCGCAGCCGACCCGCGCCCAGGATGCGGGCCGAGTCGTGCAGCCTCTCGGGGACACTGCGGACCGCGACCAGTGTCACACCCATCGCCAACGATCCGAAGCGGACCATGTAGGCAAAGATCAGTAAGGCCATGGTGTCGTTGAGCAGTTCGAACGCCAGGTCTGACCGCAACGTCCAGAACCGCATCGACAGCGCGATGAGAATGCCGGGGAGGGCGAACGTGCTCACGACTACGGCGTGGGCGAACGAGCCCGAGCGCGACCGGTACCGGCCAACGAGCAGCGCGATGGGCAGCACTGCGGCGGTCGACAAGACCGCTGCGACCAGACTCGATCCCAGCGTATTGGTGGTCGCCTCCAGCACCTTGGCCCCGTCGATCGTCAGAGATCTCCCGCCTGTCGCCGAGCGCACCAGGCCGCGAGCGGCCCAGTCCACCAGCGCCACCAGCGGCGCTCCCACGCCGGCGCCAGCCGACAGGGCCACGAAACCCAAAGCGGGAATCCGCCAGCGGCCGAGGTCGTAGACCATGGGTCGACTCGACTGCACTGTTGCGGCGTCGGGCAGGCTGCGTGAGAATCGCCGCTCGGCCAGCACTACCAGCGCGGCCAGCAGGAGCAGCAGCAGGCTGAGAGCCAGAGCCACCGGCGGGTTGGCGAGCTGGTTGGTGGCGATGGCCCTCGTGAGGGTGTCATAGCGCATGAGCTGCACCGCACCGAAGTCGCTGAGGGTGTAGAGGAACACCAGCAGCGTCCCCGCGCCTATGGCGGTGGCGATCTGGGGGAGGCAGATGCGCCCGAACACCCTGAGCGCGGTCTCGCCCAGCACCCGGGCGCTCTCTTCCAGCGAGCCGGGCAGCTGCCGCAGCCGGGCCGCCACCGGCAGATAGACGTACGGGTAGGTCATCAGCGTCAGCACGAGCCACGCGCCGTAGAAGCCTCGAAGCTCGGGAGTGCGATCCAGGCCGATCCCGGCGAGAAGATCGTTGGCCAAGCCACCGGGATTGAGGGTGTGGATGAACGCGGCCGCTCCGACGAAGGTGGGAAAGACCAGCGGCAGCGGAAGCAGCACTCGCCACAGCCGGCGCCACGCGAGGTCGGTGCGGGTGGTGAACCACGCCAGCGCGGTGCCCAGCACCAGCGCGGTCCCCGACACCGACACCGCGAGTCGCACCGAACGCCACAGCGGCCCGAGGGTGCGGTCGCTGACGAGTAGCCCGGCCGGGTCGGCGCCCTCCGCGAAGTTCCGGTACACCAGGTACACGCCGGGGAACGCGAACCCCAGCGCAAGGGCCAGGCCCACGACCCGCAAGAGCGGCGGGACAGCGGATGGGCGAAAGATCCCTTGGCGGCCTGCCTCGGCCGGGTCAGCGACTGTCACTCGTTAAGGATGCCGCTGGCCTCGATGATGGCGATGCTCTCTTCGAAGCCGCCCCCTAGAAGGTCGAAGTCGACGGTACCGATCTCCAGAGCCTTCAGCGGCGGCAGCACCACGGCGGGCGCAACTCCCGCAGCCAGCGGATACTCGAGGGTCTCGGTGGTGAGGTAGCGCTGCACCGGCTCGGACAGCAGGTAGGCGATCAGCTGGTTGGCCGCCTCACTGTTCTCGCTGCCCGCAGTGATAGTCGCCGCGGTGATGATGAGCAGCGACCCGATGTCATCGTCGTCGAAGCTGTGGTTGGCCGCTCGGTGCCGGTCGCCGGCGGCTGCGGCCTCCTGGTACTGGTAGTAGTGGTTGACCAGCCCCATGTCGATCTCGCCCCGACCCGCGGCCTCCACGATGGAGCGGTTGTTCGGGTAGTAGCGAGCGCCGTTGGCCACCATGTCGTCGAGCCACTGGGTGGCGATATCGGTGCCGTGCTGGTCGCGGAACACGGTGAACCAGTCGAGGAAGGAACCGTTGGTGGCGGGGATGGCCACCCGGTCCCGGTAGCGCTCATCGGTGAGATCGAACACCGACCGAGGGAGATCGGCCAGGGGTGCCACGTCGAGATTGTGGACCAGGACTCGTTTCCGGCCCGAGAACCCGACCCAGGTGCCCGACTTGGAGCGGTTCTCGGCGGTGGAGAGCGCTAGCACTTCGGCGTCTACGGTGCCGAGCAGGTCCTTGCTCTCCAGGAATCCGACCGGCCCAGGCGAGCGGGACAGGAAGACGTCGGCTGCAGTTCGGTCACTCTCTTCGCCCAACAGCAGGGCCAAGTCGGTAGAGCTTCCCCAGCGAACCGACACGTCGGTGCCGGTCTCGCAGGAGAACGCCTCCAGGATCGGTCCGATCAGGTTCTCAGATCGACCGGAGTAGACGGTGACGGTGTTGCCACTGCCGGCGGCGCAATCGCCGGCGAATATCTGCGCAGCGGCCCCTTCAAGGGATCGCGCTTCGTTGCCGGAGCAAGCTCCGGCAACCAGCACCGTGGCGAGGGCAAGGACGGCGATTCGTAAATGCATAGACGAGGACTATAGGGTGTTTGTCAGAAGTTGTCAAGTTCACCTAACAACTATTGGTGAGCCCTCTCACCAACATCCGCGGAGCGCCGCTCGTCGTTCAAGCCCAGATGTCACCAGCCTTCGAAGACGGGGTCGCGCTTCTCCACGAACGCCCGCATGGCCTCCTTGGTGTCTCCGGTGGCGAAGGTGACGCCCTGACCGAGGGCTTCAGCCTCCAGCGCTTGGAACAGCGAGATGTTGGAAGCGTTGTTGAGGAAGCGCTTGGAGTTGGCCAGCGCGATGGGAGGGCCGGCCGCGATGGTGGCCGCCATCTCGTCCACGGCCGCGTCGAGTTCTCCGGCCGGGACGACCTCATTGACGATGCCGAGTTCCGCGGCCCTACGGGCGTCAATGATCTCCCCGGTGAAAGCCAGACGCTTGGCTTCATGAAGCCCGATCCGCTTGGGCAGCAGCCACGAGGTCCCGAAGTCCAGGCTCAGGCCCCGCCTGGCGAAGATGAGAGAGAACCGGGCCCGCTCCGAACACCACACCATGTCGGCGGCCAGAGCCATGCCGAAGCCCGCGCCCACCGCTACCCCGTCCACTTTGGCGATCACCGGGCGGGGGCAGTCGTGGATGGCCATCACCGTGTCGGCGATGTCGCGCATGTGGTCGACGCGGTGCCTCCGCGGCTGGTCCGCGGCCGCTTCGGTGTCGTCTGCAGGCCCCACGTCGGCGCCGGCGCAGAAGTCGCCGCCCGCTCCGGTGAGCACCACCGCCCGGGTCGACGACTCGGCAATGTCGCGGAACCCGTGCCGCAGCCCGGCCCACATGGCCGGTGTGCAGGCGTTCTTGCGCCGTGGCCGGTCGACGGTGACGGTCGTGATGGCGCCAGCAGACTCGATGTGGATGTTCGGATGCGGCAACGGTGCTCCCGGGATCGTTCGGCTGGTGGTGTCGCGACGCTATCCACCAGCGCGAACAGGTGCGAGGCCCGTCACGTCGCGGCGGTGTCATTCCCGCTCTTGTTCGCTGCGCTCACGGGCCGCTCGGGCCACGGCC
>VXNG01000203.1 GCA_009840695.1 Acidimicrobiaceae bacterium | reverse complement strand
CAGCGTCATCCCAGCGCGTCCAGCACGGCCGTGGCCACGAAGAGGTCGCCGCCCCGCCTGATCGTCAACTCAATGGTCTCACCGGGCCGGCGCAGCTTGATGGCTGCCGAGAGCTCCGTGATGTCGTACATAGGCTCGTCGCCGAGGCTGATGATCACGTCGCCGGCCTCCAGCCCCGCCTCCGCGGCCGGGGATCCGGGCAGTACTTCGGCCACTACCACACCCACGTCGTCACCTTCGCCGGCCTGGCCGCTGATCCCGAGATACCCGAGCTCCAGCGACTCCCCGTTGATGATGCGCGTGGCGATCAAGTCGACGGTGTCGCTGGGAACGGCAAAGCCCAGACCGATGCTGCCGCCGGTGGTGGTCTGGATCATCGTGTTCATCCCGATGACCCGGCCCTGCCAGTCAGCCAGCGCTCCGCCGGAGTTGCCGCGGTTGATGGCGGCGTCGGTCTGGATCATTTCCACCGGCACCGGCGAACTCGGGTCGGCACCGCCCTGGACCTGGATCCTCACCGCACTCACGATCCCCGCAGTGACGGTGCCCGTCAGGCCGAGGGGACTGCCGATGGCCACCGCCAGCTGGCCCACCCGTACCGACGAGGCCGGCGCGAAGGTGGCGGCCACCAGTTCAGCGGCCTCCGGATCGACCCGTACCACCGCCACGTCGTGCCCGGACGACCCGCCGACGACCTCGCCGTCGAGACGGGTCCCGTCCGACAAGGTGATGATCACCCCGTCGGCGCCCTCCACGACATGCTGATTGGTGACGATGTACCCGTTGTCGGCGTCCCAGACGATGCCGGAGCCCAGACCGAAGCCGATCTGAGCATCGACCTCGACGCGCACAACGGACGGGCTGAGCGCCTCGGCCACGGCCACCACCGGCTCCTCGGAGACGGTAGGCGCGGGATACTGCGGGACGGGCGGATCCGGGACCTGCTCCGCGAAGGCGCCCGAGGATCCGTTCGAGGACGCTCCCTCGCCGGGTCCGGATCGCTCGTCGATCTGTGCCTCGCCAGCCGAGAGCTGCTCGCCGGTCGATGGCTCGCCGCTCGCAGGAGCCCCGGAATCGTTGACCGCATCGACCTCATCGGGTGAGGCCGGTCTCAGCCCCGGGGCCGGTCCCGCGTCCTGCGGACCATTGGACAGAATCACTCCGAGACTGGTTCCGGCGACGAGGACCAGGCACGCCAAGATCACCACCATGGCGACATGCCACGCTGGTCGTCGAGCCGCGGGGGTTGCTCGCGAGAGCGCGGGGCCGGCTTCCGGCGGCCTGACCACCGCGGTCCGGCTGACGGCGTCGGAGTCCTGCATCGCACCCTAAAGCTAGGCCGAACAGGTGAGAGAGCAGCTAGAGGCCGGGTGGACCTCGGCAGGTCGCTCGATCAGGCGGCGTCGGAGACGCGTTCGGACACGACCATGGAGGAGCCGCCCGGCTTCATCGAGACCCCCTGCAGGCAGTCGGCGGCCTCCATGGTCCGCTTCTGGTGGGTGACGATGACGAGCTGCGCATCGGTGCGGAACTCGTCTATGAGCTTCAGGAAGCGATGGAGGTTGACATCGTCGAGAGCGGCCTCCACCTCGTCCATCACATAGAAGGGCGAAGGGCGGCTGCGGAACACCGCAAACAGGAAGGCCAGCGCGGCCAAGGTCCGCTCCCCGCCCGAGAGCAGCGACAGCCGCTTCACGTTCTTGCCCGACGGTTTGGCCGAGATCTCGATGCCGGTGTCGAGCAGGTCATCGGGGTCGGTCAGGCTGAGGCGCCCCTCGCCACCCGGGAACAGCGCCTCGAAGAGCACCTCGAAGTTGGCGGCCACATCCACGAAAGCCGAGCTGAACACGGTCTTGATCTCCCCATCGATCGACCGGATCACCCTGTTGAGGTCCCTGCGGGCCGCCCGGATGTCGTCCATCTGACCGCTCAGCAACTCGTGACGGTCGTAGAGCTCGTCGTACTCGGCCAGAGCAAGGGGATTGACCGGGCCCATAATCTCCAGCTCGGCGGCCAACTGATCCACCCGCTGGTCAGCGTCGAGCCCGTCGGGCAGTTCCGGCAAGGGTGCTTCCGCTGCCTGTTGCGGGGACAGGCCGTAGGCGTCGCGCAGACGCTCGACCGCACCCTGCAGCAAGGTGCGCAGCTCAGCCTCCTCGATGTCGCGGCGGCTCTCAGCCTGGCGCAGCGTCTCGTAGCGACTCTCGGCGTCGGCATGCCGGCGTCGCAGGTCGTCGAGGCTCGCAGCCAGGGCTCGAACCTCCTCGGAGTGCCTGCGACGCAACTCTCTGATCTCGGCAAGTCCCGCGTTCAGGACTCCCGTCCGCTCCTCCACCGCTCGTCTGAGCGTGCCGAGCACCGTCGCCTCGCGCTCCAGCCCGGCCATTCGCTCGGTGGCCACAGCCCGCGTAGCATGGTGACGAGCCAGCCGGTCCTCCAGTTCAGAAGCCCGGGCTTGAAGCATCTGCCGGCGCTGCTCCAGCCCGGCATCTGTTGCGCTCTGCTCAGCGGCCATCAATGCGATCTCGGATGCACGACGGTCGAGGGCTGAGCGGGCCTCGGCCGCCTCACGGCTCTGCTGGCGGGCCCTGGCCTCCGCCGCCTCCAACTCGGGCAGCCTGGATTCGATCTGCGCAGCCCTGCTGACAGCCTCGTCGAGACGGCGGGTTGCCTCCATCAAGTGGTCGCGCAGGGTGCCGCTAGCGGTATCGAGGTCGCGGCGATCGGATTCGGCGCGATTGACAGCGTCGGTCGCCGACGCCAGGGCGCTTTCGACCGCGGCCAGTCGATCACGGAGCTCGTCGACTCTCTCCCGACTCTCATCAAGTTCGCCCCGGGCTGTTTCGCAGGCCGCCTCGGTACGTTCGCACGCCGCCCGCGCGGCCTCGACCCGCTCGACAGCCTCTGCCAGCGCGGGCCGGAGACCGGCCGGGCCGTGCACGCCCAGTCGCCAACCTCTGCTGCTCAACCGGTCACCAGCGGGTGTGACCACTACGACGTCGGGGTGCCGGATCCAGGTGTCGGCCGCGGAACGCCAATCGCCCTCCACAAGGGCCGTGGAGGCGAGCAACACGTCCAGGAGACGGTCGACATCCGGATCGGCGGCGCGGACACGGCCCCGCAACGGCTCCAACCCGAGGTGGTGTACCGGCATACCGGCTGCGCCGTCACCGCCGTTGCCCTCAAGGGCGATCACTGCCGCGCCGGCGTCGCTGGCCTCCACGCTGTCGAGCACGCTGCGAGCAGCGGCGGCGTGCCGTACCACGACGGCGCTGACGGCATCGCCGGCCGCGGCCGTGAAGGCTGCTTCGACGCCTGGATCCACCTCCACAAGGTCGCCCAGCAACCCCAGGACGCCATCGGTCGCGGCCTGCACGTCGACGGGCACTCCTCTGGCGGCCTCCTCGAGAGCCATCGCGAGGGCCTCTCTCCTTGCGGTCCAGTGCCGTAGTTCGCCTTCTGCCTCCGCACGGGCCGCGACTGCGCCCTCCAGCGCGTGAGAAGCATCAGCACGAGCAGCCTCCGCCCCCGTGAACTCAGCACGCTGCACGGCGATCCTTTGATTGGACCGATCCAATTCGTCTCGGCGGTCGTCGACCCGCCCGGCCAAGCCCTGCAGGCGACGCTCGGACTCCTCCAAGCGTTGGGTGAGGCGATGCTGCTCAGACCGGCTGTGCTCGATCGTCGTCTGCAGCGCCGACAGCTCGCCCCTAGCCTCGGCAGCCTCGCTCGACACACCGACGTCGAACCCCACTACGTCGCCCCATTGGTCTCCGAACGCGGCTCGGTCGTCTTCCAGGCGTTCCTGCAGGTGTTCGAGACGTAGGCGATCGGAGTCGGCCGTCGCGGCCGACAGCACGACCGCGGAGAGCTCTTTGCGGCAGCGCTCCAGCTCGGCTTGCAGTCCCGCAGCCAGATCATGGTCAGCGAGGGCGGCCCTCTGGTGTTCGATGCCCCGCTGGCGCTCGATCGCGACCGCGGCCAGACCGGCCGCCCGGGCTCGGAGCCCTTCGAGGCGGGCCAGGCGCTCTGAGTGGTCGTCCATTCCGTGGCGGGCGAGCCGCTGCTCGTTGGTGGAAACGCCGGCGTTGAGGTCGTCGAGTTCGGCTCGCAGATCGGCTTGCAGTGCCGCCTGGGCCTCCCCCTGCTCCTTGTGCTGCCGCAGTTGCTCCCGCATGGCTGCGATCTCTCGGCCGGCCAGGTGCACCCGCAGCGCCTCCAACTCGGACAGCAGATCAGCGTGCCGCCGGGCTGCCTCGGCCTGCTTCTGCAGGGGCCGCAGCCGCCGGCGTACTTCCCTCAGGAGGTCGCTCATCCGGGTCAGGTCCCCGTCGCTGGCGAGCAGCCGGCGCTCGGCCCGCTCCCGTCTCTTGCGGTACTTGAGGATTCCGGCCGCCTCCTCCACCACTACCCGGCGATCGGCGGGGCGGGCGTTGAGAACGGCGTCTATCTGGCTCTGCGACACGATCATGTGCTGCTGGCGGCCCACGCCAGTGTCCGAGAGCAACTCGACGATGTCCAGCAGCCGGCACGGGGTTCCGTTGAGCGCGTAGGTCGACTCGCCGTTGCGGAACAGGGTGCGGGTGATCCGCACCTCGCTGGCCGCCATCGGCAGCATTCCGTCCGAGTTGTCGATGGTAAGCGAGACCTCGGCTCGGCCCAGCGCAGGCTTGTGGGCCGTGCCCGCGAAGATCACGTCGTCCATCCGGGCAGAGCGCACCGCGCTCGGCGCTTGAGCGCCCAGAACCCAGGCCACCGCGTCCACAACGTTCGACTTGCCGCTTCCATTGGGGCCGACGACCACAGTGACCCCCGGCTCCAAGCGGATCGAGGCCGGCTCGGCGAAGGACTTGAAACCCTTCAGCGTCAGCGTCTTCAGATACACGCGCGCGACGCTAGTTCCGCCCGATCCCCGATCCGGGCATCCCCCACCCGGGTTGGAAGCTCAGACCTGGGTGTCGCAGTAGTAGGTCCAGCTGCCGCGGAACTTGGTCCGCTTGATAGGAGTCCTGGACCTCTCGCTCAGCTCTCCGTGCCGACCCCATACCTTGAGGTGGCCCGCATAGCTACCGGGCTGGCCGAACGGATCGACGAAGGGGCGGTCGGGGACCGACGTCCCCCGGTACTTCATGGCGTCGTGCATCGTGCCTACGAGCGCCCGGTGCAGGCGGCGGATCTCCTGTGTGGACAGGGTGTTGGCGATCCGGTCGAAGCGCAGCCCGGCCTCGAACAGGATCTCGTCCGCGTAGATGTTGCCGACGCCGACCACGAACGTGTCGTCGGTGATCAGGGTCTTGAGCTTCGTGTCCCTCTGGAGGAGGAGCCGGCCCATCTCCGTCCAGGAGATGGGCGTGGCGACCGGATCGAGGCCCAATTCAGCCACATCCGGCAAGGCTGTGGGGAAGTCGTCACAAGGCACCACGAACAGCTGACCTGTGCCTGCGGTGTCCACGAAACGCAACTGGCCGTACTGCGTGAAAGAGATCACCACCTCGGTGCCCGCGACTCTGGGGTGCTTGTTGGCGTTGCGGCGGGGCGAACCCGACGAGCCGAGCGACAGCACAAGCAGCATCTCGGTGCTGAGCTCGATCACCAAGTACAGGCCCACCCGCCTCACGTCGGTGATCTTGGCTCCCTCCAACTGCGAGGTGAAGGCCTTGCGGGTGTGGTAGCGGCGCAGGCACTTCATGCTCGACGCCTCTGCCGTCTTGACCTTGCGACCGATGATCTCGCGTTCGAGGTCGCGCCGTATCGTCTCGACTTCCGGCAGCTCGAAGGCGAGATTCATGGACCGCTCCCTATCCGCTCGGCGTCAGAGGCGAGAGCCGCGTAGGCGATCTCTGCCGCGTGCTGTTCGGCGTCCTTCTTGCTGCTTCCCTGGCCGATGCCGCTGGCGGTGCCGGCATGCACCATGGCTTTGAACTTCGTGTCGTGCGCCGGTCCGCTGGTGGTCACGTCGTAGACCGGCGGGGCGAATCCGAGACGGGCCGCCAGTTCCTGCAGCCTTGTCTTGAAGTCGGCGTGGCCGGGAGCGCGGGCAGCTGCATCGATACGCACGCCGAGGAGCCGGCCGACGGCCTTGTCGGCCGCGCCAATGCCGCCGTCGAGAAACACTGCCCCGATCACCGCCTCCATCGCGTCGGCCAGGATCGAGGACTTCTCGCGGCCTCCTGAAGCGACCTCACCCCGGCCCAGGCGCAGCTGGTCGCCCAGACCGATCGATCTGCCCACTTCAGCCAGCGTGGCCGAGTTGACGAGCGAGGCACGGGTCTTCGCCAGGTCGCCTTCGGACCATTCGCCGAAACGCGAGTAGAGCCTCTGGGTCACCACGAGGCCGAGCACAGCGTCTCCGAGGAACTCCAGCCGCTCATTGGAGAAGGATCCGGAGTGCTCCGCGCACCAGGAGCGATGGGTCAGGGCCAACTGGAGCAACGCGGTGTCAGCGAACCGGTGGTCTAGCCGGTCCATGAGCGTCGCGGTGTCCGCCGAAGCGGTCTGGACCGTCAACCCAGCTTCGCTACGACGTAGTCCACGGCATCTCGAACAGAACGCAGATCTTCCAGATCCTCGTCCTCGATGCGAAAGCCGACCGCACGCTCCGCCAGCTCCTCCTCGATCCCCTCCACCAGCTCTATGAGCGCGAGCGAGTCGGCATCAAGGTCGTCGGCGAACGAGGCTCCCTCCGCTATGTCGGAGGGATCGATCTCGAGGATGTCCGCAAGACGGTCGCGTATGAGCGCCAAGACCTCCTCACGCCCCATGGGTGCCTGCTCCACGTGGGTCTCTGCCGGCATCGGCACCTCCGTGCGTCGCTCTGTCGTCGGTGCGACCGACAACCATACCGTCGAGGGCACAGGCCCCCTCTCGGCCTCAACAACGTTCCCGCTATCGGTGGGCGGTGGCCGCGATGTGGCCCACCATGCCCGTGTTGACCATCTCGCGGGCCACCCCTATGGCGTTCATCACCGCTGCGGCACTGCTTGCGCCGTGCGAGATCACGCATACTCCCCGCACGCCCAGCAGGAGCGCGCCCCCCACGCCGTCAGGGTGAAGCTCCCGTGCCATCTCGTCGAGTGCGGGGGCGAGCATCTTGCCGGCCTCCCGGGAGGTGTCATCCGTATCGATGGCCACCAGCATCCGGCCGAACAGGGCCCTTAGCGCCCCCTCCAGCGCTTTGAGGGTCACGTTGCCGGTGAAGCCGTCGGTCACGACAACGTCGACGTCGGGGGTCATGATGTCGCGGCCCTCCACGTTGCCTATCCACTCCGCTCCGACGTCGTCGGCCCACCGACCATTGGAGAGCAGCTCGAAGACCGACTTGGTGAAATCGTTGCCCTTGCCGGCCTCCTCGCCGATCGACAGCAGGCCGACACGGGGCCGCTCGACACCGAACCGGTCGCGGGCATAGACCGAGCCCATCCGGGCGAACTGCACAAGCCACTCCGGGCGGCATTCGGCGTTGGCACCCGAGTCGAGCATGGTTGTGGGGCTGGCCCCCGGAGTTGGAATCGGCGTGGCGATCGCGGGACGGGCTATGCCGCGGATGCGTCCCATACGCAGCAGGGCCGAGCCCATGGCCGCACCGGTGTTGCCCGCCGACACCATCGCCGAAGCCCGCCCGTCACGCACTGCCTCGGCCGCCCTCACCAGCGACGAGTCCTTCATGGTGCGTACGCTGGACCCCGGCTCGGCATCCATGGGTATCACTTCGGAGGCTTCGATCACCTCCAGTCCGCCAGTGTCTCCCATCTCGTCGGGCCGCCCCACCAGCACCACCGGGATCCCCAACTCCTCGGCGGCGCGCCGGGCCCCGGCCACGACCTCGCCGGGGGCGCGGTCACCCCCCATGGCGTCAACCGCTACCGGCTCCATGGCTCCAGCGAGCGCATAGTGCTCAGGTTGGCCGATAGTCCCATCGCCAATTCTGATGCAGTCCGCTCAATCCGGCTACCGACCCAGGGCTCATCGTCATTCAGACCGTTCGACACCGACAAAGGTTCCATCGTCACACGAAGACGCTGGGCGACCGTGACGATCAGCCGTCAGTACACGCCAGCTATTCGACGTCGATGGCCTGCCGGTCGCGGTACCAGCCGCAGTTGCCGCACACGCGGTGGGGAAGTTTGACGGCGCCGCAACGAGGGCAAACACTCCGCCCGCCTGGACTGATCCGCCAAGCGGAGGCCCGGCGGCTGCGCCCCTTGGCCTTGGAGGTCTTCTTCTTGGGAACAGCCATGCGGGAACCTGGTCTTCGGCGGCCGATCGGACAATTGCGGCCAGCCAGCCTACCGGCCACCGGCTCGGTTACACGTCGGTCGATCTTGACAAATCGGCCGCCGCGGGCCCGGTCGGGAAGCGCTCCGGCACGGGCCCAGCGCAGTCCTCAGAGCACAGCGGCGCCAGCGGCAGGGACAGCATCGCCGTCTCCCGCGCCGCGGGAGCCAGGTCGATGCGTTGATCGTTGATCGGCCAGGTCTCCCCTTCCGTGGGCTCCCACTCGAACACTTCCCGCAGCACCGCCTCCAGCGGGCCGCGAACCTCCTCGAGGCAGCGGCGGCACTCCGCCGTCCACGTGCCGGCCACCCGTCCGGCGGCTTCGTACGCCCCTCCGGCCACACGCACCGTCACGTCGAGGTCCACGACGCCGCCCACCACGGCGGCCCCCTGCACACCGGGATCATCCAGCCGGCACCGGCCGACTACTTCAATGCGGTCGACCGAACCCGCTTCCAGCCTGGCGCAGTCGACAATCAGCCGCTGGGATGTCAACCCACGTCCTGGTCGAATATGTCGTCGTCGAGGTCGGGCGGTGGAGGCGCCGGCTGCGGGCGGGGCAGCCTGGTGTCCTGGAGTCGCTGGCGTCCGGTCGACACGGCGGTGGCTGTCTTGTGCAGCATCGCCTCGAAGGCTGCTAGGCGCTGGTCGCACCAGTCCTCAGTCTCCAGCTTCATCCTCCTGGTTCGCTCCTCCGCTTCGTCGACCGTCCGCCTCGCCCGCATCTCCGCGGCCTTGACGACCTCGCTGCGTTGGACCATCTGCTCGGCTCGGGCCCGGGCCGCCGCGATGATGTCCTCGCCCTCCCGTTGGGTGCGGAGCCGCATGTCGTCACGTTCCTTCAGCATCCACCGAGCAGCCCGCAGTTCCTCGGGCAGAGCCGCGAACGCCTTCTGCAGGATTCCCAGCAGTTCTTCGCCGTTGATCATCACCGAGGTCGAGAACGGCATCGGCCGGGACCTCTCCACCATACGGATGGCCTGGGTGAGCATCTGTTCCACCGCGAGCCGTCGCGCCTCGGACGAACTCTCGGCGGGGGCCATGCCCGTCGAAGGGGTCGGGTCACCCGAACTCATTGTTCCTGCTCGAAACGGCCAGCCAGCCGAATCTGCACCGGCTCGGGCACCATGGATGAAACGTCCCCGCCGAGGCGGACGACCTCCCGAATCAGTTTGGAGGCCACGAACGACCGCTTGCTGGCTGAAGGGATGAAGATCGTCTGAACGCCGGCGAGAGCGTGGTTCATCTGGGCCATCTGCAGTTCATTCTCGAAGTCGGAGACGGCCCTGAGCCCCTTCACAATGAAGTCGGCCTCGACGTCTCGGGCCAGGTTGACCACCAGGTTGGAGAACATCGCCACCGAGACGTTGGGCAGGTGAGCGCAGCACTCCTTGATCATCTGCTCGCGCTCGTCGAGGCCGAACAGTCCCTTCCCCTTCTGGGGGTTGCGCGTGGCCGCTACGACCACCTCATCGAATAGTTGGGCGATGGTCTCGATGATCTCGAGATGGCCGTAGTGGATCGGGTCGAAGGATCCGGGGTACAGCACACGGGTCACTGATGGCTCCCTATCCGCTCGGCCTCTGGGCAGCTTGTGCGAACGTCACCACGGTACCGCCGTGACGCCTGTGATGGTGGATGGCAAAGCGCGGCCCCACATCCACCGGACGATCCGACTCGGCCACGACCAGGTCGGCCGGAACACCGGACAGCAACTGCGGCCAATCATCGAAGGCGTACGGAGGGTCTACGAGAGCGACATGGAATCGCCGCCCAGCCAGTCCATCGAGAGCCGTCTCGACGTCGACGACCATGACGCTGGCGGCGTGCGCCAACCCGGTGGCCTCCAGGTTGCTGCGCAGCACCGCAGCCACAGTCTGGTCGCGCTCGACGAACACCGCTTCGGCCGCGCCCCGGCTCAGCGCCTCGATTCCCAGGGCACCGGTGCCGGCGAACAGATCGAGCACCTGGGCGCCTTCGATGGCATCGAGCGAGTAGAGCGAGTTGAACACGGCCTCACGCACTCGGTTGGGGGTCGGCCGGGTGAGGAGGCCGGCAGGAGCTGCCAGCCGGCGGCCCTTGGCCGACCCCGCCACGACGCGAATACTCACAGCTACCCGACGACCTCTAGCTCTTGAGCAGGTACTCGGCATCGGTGTCGCCGAGCAGCAGCTCGATCTCATCGGACAGCTCCCGGTGGCCGAGCAAGTCCGGGTCGGCATCGAGCATCTCGACCGCGACGTCGCGGGCCGTGGCGACCCACTCCTTGTCCCTGCGCAGCGAAGCGAGGCGCAGGTCGTTGCGGCCCCTCTGGCGCTCACCCATGATCGTGCCCTCGCCCCGCAGCTCAAGGTCCGCCTCGGCCAGTACGAAGCCGTCGTTGGAGGCCACCACCGCCTCCAGCCGGGCCTCGGCCTCGGTGGTGACAGCTTCGCCCAGCAGGTAGCAACTGGACGCCAGATGGGAGCGGCCCACCCGGCCCCGGAGCTGGTGAAGCTGGGCGATGCCGAACCGACCTGCGTCGACAACGACCATTGCTGTTGCGTTGGGCACGTCCACCCCGACTTCGATGACGGTTGTGGCCACCAGGACGTCCAAACCGCCGGACCGGAACAACTCCATGGTCGCCTCCTTCTCCGCGGGCGTCACCCGGCCGTGCAGAAGGCCGACGCGCAGGCCCGCGAGCTCGCCACCGCCCGCTGTCAGCCGCACATGCGTCTCAGTGACTGAGCGAACATCGAGCACGTCCGACTCGTCGATGACCGGGCACACGACATAGGCCTGGCGGCCCTCAGAGACTGCGGCCCGCACCGCCCCCCAGACCTGAGCCTCCTCCAACGGCCCGCGTGCCCATGAGGTGGCCACCGGCAGTCGGCCCGCGGGGAGCTCGTCGAGCACCGACACGTCCAGATCGCCGTAGACGGTCATGGCCGCCGTGCGGGGGATGGGCGTGGCGGTCATCACCAGCAGGTCGGGCAACACCGATCCGGGACCGCGATCGCGCAGCACAGCCCGCTGCTCGACTCCGAAGCGGTGCTGCTCGTCGATCACCACCACACCCAGCGCCCGGTACTCCAGGCCCTCCGAGATCAGGGCATGGGTGCCGACCACGATGTCTACATCGCCCGCTGCCAGCCCATGAGCGGCCCTGCGCCGATCGGCCGCGCCACGGCTCCCCGACAGCAACTCGACCCGCAGAGGACGCTCGCCGCCGAGCCTCGCCTCGTCGCGCACCGACAGGTCGCCGAGCAGCGAGACCATCGTGTCGTAATGCTGCTCGGCCAGAACCTCGGTCGGTGCCATCAACGCGCCCTGGAAGCTGCCCTGCACCGCAGTGAGCAGGGCGCACAGGGCCACCACCGTCTTGCCCGCACCCACGTCGCCCTGCATGAGCCGGTGCATGGGGTGGGGCATGGCCAAGTCGCCTGCGATCTCGTCGATCACCCTCCTCTGAGCGCCGGTCAGAGGGAACGGCAGGCGCGAAAGGAACCGGTCGACCAACTCACCGCCGGTGGCATGGGACAGACCGGCGGTATGGCGCTCTAGCCAGCGCTTGCGCCTGACCAGCTCTACCTGCACCCGCAGGAGCTCGTCGAACATGAGCCGACGCCGGGCCTCGCTCGATTCTCCCATGGTCGCCGGCCGGTGGATCCCGTTGAGCGCGGCGTGCCGGCCCACGAAGTCGAACCTCTGCAGCACGACGGCAGGAACCGGGTCGGCGATACCCCTGGCCTCGCACCGGTCGAGGGCGTTGGCAACGTGGTCGGCAATCTGCCAAGTCCTTACGCCAGCCTTCTCTGACTGCGGATACACGGCGATGATGCGACCCGTTCGGTCGCCCACGAGGTCGACGACGGGATTGGTCATCTGCAAGGAGCCGCGGTAGCGCGTTGGTCGGCCGTGGACGACCACCGTTCGGCCAGCACGCAGGCTCTGCTCCTGCCAGGGCTGGTTGAAGAAGATGAGCTTCAACTGCCCGGTGTCGTCAGTGACGACTACCTCGACCAGCCTCCGGCCGCGCCTGGTTCGCCGGGACGCGCTCCGTTCAACTTGGCCGACAACGAAGACCTCGTCCTCGACTGTCAGTTCGGCTATCCGAGCCTGACGGGTGCGGTCCAGGTACCGGCGGGGATAGTGCTGCAGCAGGTCGAGGACGGTGTGGATCTCCATCTCGGCCAACGCTGAGACTCGTTTCGGACCAACCTTCTTCAACCGGCCTACGGAGATGGCGTCCAGGTCCCGGAGGCTGAGGGGTGGGTCGCCTTCGGGCATCGGCGTTGTGAGCAGGCGCCGACGTCTATTCGAGGCCGAAGTAGTACGGGTAGAGGGGCTGGCCGCCTTCGGTCACCTCGACCTCCACGTCGGGGTGGTGCTCGGCCACGTGACCGACGATGGCGTCGGTGGTCGCCGCATCGGCATCCGTGCCGGTGAGGACGGTGAGCAACTCGTGGTCGTCGTCGATGATGGCGCCCAGCAGCGCGGTCGCCGCCGCAGCCACATCGGACTCAACTGCCGCGATGCCGTCGGGGCCGATGCCGAGCCAGTCGCCCTCCGTGATGGGGCCGGCCAAACTGGAGGCGTCACGGACAGCTTGAGTGACCTCGCCGTGGGTCACGGATTCGGCCGCGGCTGCCATCGCCTCGGAGTTCTGGGCCGCGGTGGCCCCCGGAGAGAAAGCCAGGAGGCTGGAGATTCCCTCGACCACGCTGCGGGTGGGCACGACGCCCACCGTGCGCTCGGTCTCGCCGTCGACCTGTTCGGCCACCGGGATGATGTTCTTGTTGTTGGGCAGCACCACGACATGGCCGCTGGGAAGCGAGTCGACGGCTGCGAGCAACTCCGCAGTGGAAGGGTTCATGGACTGGCCGCCGGCCACCACCCGGTCGGCCCCCATCGACGTGAGGATGTCGACTACCCCCGCTCCGGCTCCCACTGCCACCACCGAGCATCGATCGGCCTCAGTGACCTCTACCGCAGCAGCCGGCGCGGAGCTCGCGCGGTCGGGGCTCAGGGGCTGGTCCGGCGCCTCGAACGACTCGGAGTGCTCGGCCGCCTGGTCGAGCAGGTCGGTGATCTGGATGCGATGGGGCCGGCCCACCGCGATGCCGGCCTCGATGGCCGCGCCGATGTCGTCGGTGTGGATGTGGCAATTCCAGATGCCGTCCCCGCCCACCACCACGATCGAGTCCCCGATCTCCTGCCAAGCGGCCTTGAAACCGTCGACGGAAGGGTCGGGAGCGTCCAGCAGGAACATCACCTCGTAACGCAGGTCGGCTATGGAGGACTCCTCCGCGGGCACCTCGGCGCTGGTCACGGCGGCAGGCGGAGCCGCTGGCTCAGGGGCTTCAGGCATGGGCCGGCCGTCGATCTCGGCGAGACAGGCATCGAACAGCAGCAGCAGTCCGGCCCCGCCCGCGTCCACCACCCCGGCCTCGGCGAGAACCGCCAGCATCTCGGGAGTTCGTTCCAGAGCGTCGTAGCCGCGGTCGCGAGCCGCATCGAAGACCTCGGTCAGACCGCCCCCGGCCGCGGCAGCAGCCTGGGCCGACTCCGAGGCCTCGCGGATGACCGTGAGAATGGTGCCCTCCACCGGCCGGGCCACTGCCGAATAGGCACCCTCGCTGGCCGCGGCCAATGCCTGGGCCACCACCGGTGCGTCCGGCACGGAGCCGGCCGCGGCCGAGTCGCGCAGCACGCCTGAAACGCCTCGAAGGATCTGAGCCAGGATCACCCCCGAGTTGCCGCGGGCGCCCATGAGCGCTCCGTGGGCGACCGCGGCGCACAATGGCTCAAGATCGTCGGCGACACCGTCGAGGCTCTCGACAACCGACTGCATGGTGAGGGTCATGTTCGTTCCGGTGTCCCCGTCCGGAACCGGATAGACGTTGAGGTTGTCGATCACTTGGCGGTGATCGGCAAGCCCTCCGTGAAAGCCGACGATGGCACGGCGCAGCGTGCCCGCGTCGAGTACGAGCGGTGGCATAGCCCCGATGATACCGGTCACCCCCGACGTGGTCCCAGACGCCTGCGATGCTCGCTACGATGCGGCTTCGTGCAGGGCGTCATAAAGAGCTACGACCCCGTCACCGGCGACGGAGTGCTCGTGAACGAAACCGACCTGGCCGACATCGACCTCGCGGCCGATGCCCTGCAAGGATCCCTGTTCCAGATGCTGCGCCAGGGTCAGCGAGTGCAGTTCGACCTCGACGAGAACGGCCGGGCCACCCGGTTGCGACTCGGCTCGGAGGTCGACATGAGTACACCCGAGTTCTGAGCCCGGCCACAAGAACTACATCGCGGCAGCGATCCCCATCTCGGCGTAGCCCTGCCCGTCGAAGTTGGCGCGGAACAGGTTCCTGAGCTGAAGAGCCGCGGCGTCGTAGGCATCGGGATCATCCCAGGTAGCGCTCGGATCGAGGATCTTGTCATCGATCCCGTCGCACGTCACCGGCATTGTCAGGCCAAGGATCGGATGGGTGCGGGTCGCTACGTTGTCGAGTTCGCCTGCCAGCGCGGCGTCGAGCAGCCGGCGGGTGACCGCCAGCGGCATGCGCCGACCGGTACCGTAGGCGCCGCCCGACCAGCCCGTGTTGAGCAGCACGCAGCGGGCCCGGTGCTCATGGATGCGCCGGCTCAGCAGGCGGGCGTACACATCGGGCTTCCGGGACATGAACGGAGCGCCGAAGCAAGGCGAGAATGTGGCAGCAGGCTCAGTGACGCCCACCTCTGTGCCGGCCAGCTTGGCGGTGAAGCCGGTGACGAAGTGGTACATCACCTCGTCGGGATCCAGGATCGCGACCGGTGGCAGCACACCGAAGGCGTCCGCTGTCAGCAGCACGATCGTGGTCGGATGCGGGCCGCGGTGCCCCGGAGCCACATGCGGATTGCACTCCAGCGGGTAGGCGAATCGGGTGTTCTCGGTGATGGACCGGTCCCGCAGGTCCAGATCCTGGGGGTGTGTGCTTGCCAGGCTCCGACCATCGACGGCGGGGACGTTCTCGATCAGCGTGCCCTTCATCGACAGCGCCGCCGCGATGACCGGCTCGGCCTCCTTGTCGAGGTCGATCAGCTTGGCGTAGCACCCGGCCTCGTAGTTGGCGATCCCG
>VXNG01000053.1 GCA_009840695.1 Acidimicrobiaceae bacterium | reverse complement strand
CCACCTACGGACTGCACGTGGTGGGCGTGCCCACCCACCGGCCGATGATCCGCGGTGACCGGGCCGACCTGATCTACAAGACCGAGGACGCCAAGTTCGCAGCCTGCGTCGACGACATCATCGAGCGCAACGGGAGCGGCCAGCCGGTGCTGGTCGGAACCGTCTCGGTCGAGAAGTCCGAGAAGCTGTCCCGCCTGCTCGACAAGCAGGGCGTCGCCCATGAGGTGTTGAACGCCAAGCAGCACCACCGCGAGGCCGAGATCGTGACCCAGGCGGGCCGGCTCGGCTCGGTGACGGTGGCCACCAACATGGCCGGGCGCGGCGTCGACATCCTGCTCGGCGGCAACCCCGAGGGCTTGGCCCGGCGTGACCTCCGGTCCGAGTCTCTCGACTCCGAGACGCCGGAGGGGGCCCGACGGCTAGCCGAGCTGACGGCCAAGCATCAGGCGGCCACCGACGCCGAGCGCGACGAGGTGCTCGAGCTCGGAGGCCTGTACGTGCTCGGTACCGAGCGCCACGAGAGCCGCCGCATCGACAACCAGCTCAGGGGCCGTTCCGGGCGCCAGGGCGACCCGGGCGAGAGCCGCTTCTACCTGTCGCTCGAGGACGAGCTGATGAGCCGGTTCGCCACCGGAGCCATGAACTGGGTGATGGACAAGGCCCTGCCCGAGGACGTCCCCATCGAGGCGGGCATGGTCACCAAGGCCATCGAGCGGGCCCAGAACACCGTCGAGCAGCGCAACGCCGAGACCCGCAAGAACGTCCTCAAGTACGACGAGGTGATGAACGAGCAGCGCAAGGTCATCTACCAGCGCCGCTCCCAGATCCTCGACGGGACGGACCTCCGGTCGGAGGCTCTGGAGCACCTGGAGGCGGCGGTCGCCTCCGCCATTGCCACCCACTGCGAATCCGAGCACGCCGAGGAGTGGGACCGTGAGGGGTTGGCCACGGAGCTGGCCGGGCTGTGGCCCGGCGGGGTGGAGACGACTCGGCTGGAGGCGGTTGCCACGCACGACGAGTTGTACGAGGTCGTCAACCGGGCTGCCCTGGACCACTACGGCGAGCGGGAGGAGCAGCTCAGCGAAGACGTGATGCGCCAGGTGGAGCGCCAGGTGATGCTCCGCCTGATCGACCAGAGGTGGCGGTCCCACCTGCGCGAGATGGACCTGCTGCGGGAGGGCATCCACCTGCGGGCCATGGGGCAGAAGGACCCCGCCACCGAATGGCAGCGCGAGGGCTTCGAGATGTTCGGGCAGATGATGGACGGCATCGCCCTGGACTTCGTGCGCTACGTGATGCACGTCCAGCTGGCCGAGCAGGCGCCCGAGGACGACGCCCGCCTGGTGGGCGTGACCGCCGGCAAGAGCGAGGCCGCCTCGCCGGCGCCGGCGGGGGTCGGCGCCTCGGCTGTGCAGCCGGCCGCGGCCGCAGCGGCTTCATCGGGCACAAACCGAGCGGCGGTGCCGAACCGGCCGCGGAACCGGGTGCCGGTCGTCAAGAGCGAGCTGGAGAAGGTCGGGCGCAACGAGCCGTGCCCCTGCGGAAGCGGCAAGAAGTACAAGATGTGTCACGGCCGCCCCGGCGCGGGCTAGGCAACCGTGCAGGACTTCAGCGACGATCTGCGCCGGCTGCGCGGTCGCCTCGAGGAGGCCGAGGCCTACCTTCGCATCGACGCGCTGCGGGTCCGGCTCCCCCAGCTCGAGGCTGAGTCGTCGCGCCCCGATCTGTGGGATCAGCCCGAACGGGCCCGGGCCGTGACCTCCGAGCTGGCCTCGATCAGCGACGACCTGGCCATGTTCGAGCGTCTGGCCGACGGGATCTCCGACGCCGAGACCCTCAACCAGCTGGCGGTGGAGGAGGGGGACGCCTCCGAGGAGGCCGAGATCGCGCGGCTGGTGGCCGACATTGCCGCCCGCTTCGACGAGCTCGAGCTGCGGTCGCTGTTCACCGGCGAGTTCGACCAGCGGGACGCCGTCTGCCAGATCAAGTCGGGCGAGGGCGGGACCGACTCGCAGGACTGGGCCGAGATGCTGCTGCGGATGTACCGCCGCTGGGCCGAGCGCCGTGGCTTCGAACTGGAGGTGACCGCCCTGTCGGAGGGTACCGAGGCCGGGTACTCCAGTGTGGACTTCCTGCTGAGGGGCCGTTGCGCCTACGGCTGGATGCGCTCCGAGCACGGCGTGCACCGCCTGGTGCGGATCTCGCCGTTCAACAACGAGGGCAAGCGCCAGACCGCGTTCACCGCGGTCGACGTGGCCCCCTTCTTCGATGAGGTCTCCGACGAGGTGACCATCGATGAGAAGGACCTGCGCATCGACACCTACCGCTCCTCGGGGGCGGGCGGTCAGCATGTCAACGTCACCGACTCGGCGGTGCGGATTACTCACCTGCCCACCGGGATCGTGACTAGTTGCCAGAACGAGCGCAGCCAGCACCAGAACAAGGAGCGGGCCATGCAGATGCTGGCCGCCAAGCTGCTCAACCTGGAGCGCAAGCGGCTCGCCGACGAGATCGCCGGCATCAAGGGCGAGCAGCGAAAGGTGGGCTTCGGCAGCCAGATTCGAAGCTATGTGATGCAGCCCTACCAGATGGTGAAGGACCAGCGCACCCGCCATGAGACCCCCAACGTCGACGCCGTGCTCGGCGGGGACCTCGATCCGTTCATGGAGTCGTGGCTCCGTTGGAGCCGGGCCTCCGGTGCCGCGGGCTCGATCGAGGGGGCTGGTACTGTCGCCACGTCACCGGAGGCCCCTGGAGGCGACGCCTGATGATCCTCCACCAGAGCACCCCGTGAGCAAGATGGAGAACGCCTGATGATCAAGATGGAGAAGGTCACGAAGGTGTTCAAGGGCGACGTGGTGGCCCTGCGCGACGTGACCATCGACATCGGCAAGGGGGAGTTCGTCTTCCTGGTGGGTCCGTCCGGCTCCGGCAAGTCCACGTTCATCCGCCTGCTCAACCGCGAGGACGTGCCCGAGCACGGCCGGATATTCGTGGCCGGCCGCGACATCGGCGGGCTCAGCGGATGGAGGGTGCCCTACCTCCGGCGCAACATCGGCTATGTGTTCCAGGACTTCAAGCTCCTCCAGAAGAAGACGGTGGCCGAGAACGTTGCCTTCGCGCTGGAGGTGATCGGCAAGGGCCCCCAGGTGATCAACCGCCAGGTGCCCGCCATCCTGGAACTGGTCGGGCTGTCCCGCAAGATGGACCGCTTCCCCCGCGAGCTCTCAGGGGGCGAGCAGCAGCGGGTGTCGATCGCCCGGGCCTTCGTCAACCGGCCGCTGATCCTGCTGGCCGACGAGCCCACCGGCAATCTCGATCCCACGACATCGGTGGGCATCATGCGCCTTCTCGAGCGCATCAACGAGATCGGTACGACCGTGGTGATGGCCACCCACGACAGGAGCATCGTGGACAGCATGCGGCAGCGGGTGGTGGAGCTCGATCGGGGGATGGTCGTGCGCGACCAGGCCCGCGGCGTCTACGAGTAAGTCTTCGCGGTGTTCAGCTTCGCCCCCGGTAGCGAGTAGGCCTCGATGTTCAGCTTCATCTCCCGCCGCGAGTAGGCCTCGATGTTCAGCTTCCGCTACGTACTGCGAGAGACGGGTCAGAACCTGTGGCGCAACATCCTGCTCGCGGTGGCCACCGTGGTGACGGTCGGAGTGTCTCTGGCCATGTTCGGAGGCTTCATGCTGTTCCAGGTGGCGGTGGACAGCGCCACCGCCCGGTGGCAGGACGGCGTGGAGTTCATCGTGTGGATGAACTCCGACGCGGGGACCGACGAGGACTCCAGCGTCCGCAACCAGCTCGACGAGAGCCCTGGCGTGGAGCGGTGGGAGTACGTGGACCGCGAGCAGTCCTACGAGGAGTTCAGGGATCTCTTCGAGGACACGCCGGAGGTTCTCGATATTACGACTCCCGAGGAGGTGCCCCCTTACTACCGGGTGGTGCCGACCGATCCCGCGCCCGACATAGTCGAGGAGTTGGCCAGCCAGTTCAAGGGTCGGCCCGGCGTCCGCAGCGTGACTACCGCGGTCGAGGTGATCCGTGACGTTCAGAACCTGTCGGACCGGGCCGGACGGGTTCTGTTCATCGGCTCGATAGTCCTTCTCGGCGCCTCGACCCTGTTGATCCTCAACACGCTGGCCGTGGCCATCGGCAACCGGCGCACCGAGATAGAGATCATGCGCCTGGTAGGGGCGACCAAGTGGTTCATTCGCGTCCCGTTCATGCTCGAGGGCCTGGTACAGGGCCTGCTTGGCGCTCTTGTGGCCATCACCAGCAACGCGCTGCTACGGAACTATGTGATCGACCAGTTCGGTGACGCTGACAGCCTGCAGCTACTGGCCGGGTTCAAGGTCGACGACGCCGCCATGCTGCAGGTCAATCTGCTCGTGGTTGCCATCGCGGTAGGGGTCGCGGTGATCGGATCGAACCTGGCCGTCGCCATGCACCTGAACGAGTAGCGCCAAGCGGACCTGCTCGGCCCAGGATCGTCTCCTTAGCGCAGCGTGTCGAGGGGGTCCGTGTACTCCATGCCCAGAGCGTCGGCCACGGCGGGCTCGGTGATCCGGCCATGGCGCACGCTCAGGCCGTCCTGTAGGCCCTTGTCGGCCGCGATGGCTTCGACGACGCCCTGGTCGGCAAGCTTGATCACGTAGGGGAGCGTGGCGTTGTTGAGGGCCTGGGTCGAGGTGCGGGGGACCGCGCCGGGCATGTTGGCCACGCAGTAGTGGACCACGTCGTCGACCACGTAGGTGGGTTCGGCGTGGGTGGTGGGCCTGGAGGTCTCGGCGCAGCCGCCCTGGTCGATGGCCACGTCCACGATGACGGTGCCGGGCCGCATGACCTTCACCATCTGCCTGGTGATCAGGCGCGGCGCCCTGGCGCCGGGCAGCAGCACGGCCCCGATCACCAGATCGGCGGTGAACACGGCCTGGGCCAGCCGGCTGGGGCTGGAGTACAGGGTGCGCAGCGCCGGACCGAAGCGGGCGGCCAGCGATTCGAGCACAGCCATGTCGCGATCGAGCACGGTGACGTCGGCGCCGAGTCCCAAGGCCATCTCCACCGCGTTGGTGCCGACCACCCCGCCGCCGATCACCGTGACCGGAGCCGCGGCCACGCCGGGAACCCCGCCCAGCAGCACCCCGCGGCCTCCGGTGGATGCCTCCAGGCAGCGGGCGCCGGCCTGAATGGCCAGGCGGCCCGCCACCTGGGACATAGGGGCCAGTAGGGGGAGCCGGCCCCTGCGGTCGGTGACGGACTCGTAGGCGATGGCAGTGGCCCCGCTGGCCAGCAGGTCACTGGCCTGGTCGGGGTCGGGAGCCAGATGCAGGTAGGTGAAAAGGGTATGGTCCGCCCTCAGGCGGGCCCGTTCCACCGCCTGGGGCTCCTTGACCTTCACGATCAGTTCGGCGACCTCGAAGAGCTCTTCGGCAGTGGGCACCATGATGGCCCCGCGGTCCTTGTACTCGTCGTCGTCGAACCCGGCACCTGCGCCCGCACCCCGCTCCACGTACACCTCGTGGCCGCGGTCGGTGACCTCACGGACGCTGTCGGGGGCCAGCCCGACCCGGCGTTCCTCGCTCTTGATCTCCTTGGGCACTCCGATGCGCATTTTGGACCCCTCCAGCCTGCGAGTCGAGTCAAGAAACAATACACGCGCATGTGAGACTGATTCTGAGCGATATTTCCCTGAATGACGGCAGTAACGCTCATTGCTTGCACACAGTGGCCGATTCTGCGCAAAATATTCCTATGCAGGAGATCGACTCGACCGATCGGCTCATTCTGAACGAGCTGCAGGTCGACGGGCGGGTGTCACACGCCGAGTTGGCATCGCGCATAGGTCTGTCCACGTCGGCGTGCCACCGGCGGGTGCGCCGGCTGGAGTCCGACGGCGTGATCGACGGCTACGTCATGATTCTGGACACCGAGGCCATCGGCAGGGATCTGGACGTGTTCGTGGAGGTCTCCCTTGTCAGCCAGAGCGAGGAGTCGCTGCGCCGCTTCGAACACGACGTGCGCGACTGTCCCGAGGTCATGTCATGCCACCTGGTGGCGGGCGACGCCGACTACCTGGTGCACCTCGCCGTGCAGGATCACCGCGACTTCGAGCGCATCCACAACCAGCACCTGTCGCGGCTGGCGGGAGTGGCTCGGCTGCGCTCCAACTTCGCCATCCGCACCGTCTACCAGACCACCCGCCACCTGCTCTAGGGCCCGAGCGGCCCGTGAGCGCAGCGAACAGGAGCGGGGGTTCCAGCAGGGGTCAGCTGGTCTGGGTGCCGACGGCCAGGTCCTTGTAGGGCACGCCCCGGTCGACGCTGATGTCGCGGGGCAGTCCCAGCACGCGGTCGCCGATGATGTTGCGCTGGATCTCGGTCGTCCCGCCCGCGATCCCGGCCTGGAGAGATGTGAGGGCCTGGCGCTGCCAGAAGGCGTCGGCCTCGTCCTCCCAGGCCACACCGGAGGCTCCGGCGATGGCCATGGACACTTCGGTGTGCAGGTCGGCGATCTCGACGGTTGCCAGCTTCCCTATGGAGCCGCCCGGTCCGGGGGTGCGTCCCGCCTTGAGCTCGGCCCGGGTGCGCATGGCCACCAGCGACAGGCAAGTCTCGAGGGTGCGCAGCCGCATCAGCTTCTGACGCAGGGCTGGGTCGTGAGTGAGGCCGCGCTTGCGGGCCTCGTCGATGAGCCGGTCGGTGCGGTCGGTGGTTATCCCGCCGGTGGTGCCGGACCCGATGGCCACCCGCTCGTACATCAGCATCGCCGTCGCCATGCGCCAGCCGTTGTTCAGGTCGCCCAGCAAGCTGCCGGAGCCGATGCGCACGTCAGTGAAAAACACCTCGTTGAAGTGGGTGCCACCGTCGATCTGGTGGATGGGCCGGACCTCCACTCCCTCGGCGTCCATCGGCACGATGAACATCGAGATCCCGGCGTGCTTGGGTACTTCTGGGTCGGTGCGGGCGATGATGATCCCGTAGGTGCACAGGTGCGCCAGCGTGGTCCACACCTTCTGGCCGTTGATGATCCATTCGTCGCCGTCGCGCTCGGCCCGGGTCTGCAGGCTGGCCACGTCGGAGCCCGCACCGGGCTCGGAGAACATCTGGCACCAAACGTCTTCGCCGGAGATGTTGCGAGCCAGGTAGGCCGACTTCTGGGCATGAGTGCCGTACTCGGCCATCATGGGCAGGCACATCCCGTGGGAGATGAGCAGGTCGTAGGTCATGTTGGGGTAGGCGCTGTAGGTCTCGCGCCATGCCTTCTCGTGGGCCTTGGTGAGCCCGGCGCCGCCGTAGGTGACCGGGTAGGTGAGCCCGGCCAGCCCCTCGTCGGCCAGAGCCTTCTGGAAGCGCTGGGCTGCCCGCAGGCGGAACTCGCCCCGCGGGTCGGGGCGTCCGCCCAGCGAGATGCCGGTGGCGTGCTCATCCAGGAAGGCGCGGCAGCGGGCCCGGAACACCTCGTCTTCGCCGGGGGGCAGGGCGTCGTCGGCCACGGCGCTCAGCGTAGTGGCGGCTGCACCGGCCGAACTCTCGCCGCTCGGGATCTCAGAATGCTCAGGAGTCTCAGAAGTCGGTTACGACGGCGACGCCGCTGGCTCCGAAGTCCGCCATGGCCTCGAAGGCCTCGGGCAGGTCGTGAAGGGCCATGGTCCGGCTCACCAGCAGGCCGAGGTCCATGCCGGTCCGGGCGATCAGGTCCATCAACTCCGGGTACTTGCGGGCCGACATCCCCTTGGTGCCGAGCACCTCCAACTCCTTCATGATGATGGTGGCCACCGGCAGGGCCGTGGCCCGAGCCGACAGCAGCCCGGCCTGGACGTGGCGGCCCTGTTTGCGCAGGCCCCGTACGGAGTTGGCGGCCACCTCGTCGTTGCCCAGCGCGTCGACCGACACGTGGGCGCCCCCCGCGGTCGCGTCGCGCACCGCGCCCACGGTGGCCCGTCCGTCGTCGGGGTCGGCGGTGACGGTCGCGGTCGCCCCCATGGTGGACGCCAGCGCCAGGGCCCGATCATCGATGTCCACGGCCACGACCCGGGCGCCGACGGCTGCGCCGATCATCACCATGCACAGGCCGAGCCCGCCGCAGCCGTGCACTGCCAGCCATTCGCCGGAGGTGAGCCGGGCCCGCTCGATCAGCGCGCGGAAGGCCGTGATCATGCGGCATCCCAGGATCGAGCCGTGCTCGTACGAGACGTTGCCCGGCAGCTCGGCCAGATTGGTGTCGGCGTGGGCGATGGCGCAGTAGCGGGCGAAGGAGCCCCAGTGGGTGAAGCCGGGCTGGAAGTAATTGTCGCAGATCTGCTCATTGCCCGCGTGGCACTGCTCGCAGGAGCCGCACCCGCAACAGAACGGTGCGGTCACGCGGTCTCCCGCCGACCAGCGGGTAGTGTCCGGCCCGGCCTCGGCTACCACTCCCGCCAGCTCGTGGCCGGGCACATGCGGCAACGCCATGGTCGGGTCGTGGCCGTGCCAGGCGAACAGGTCGCTGCGGCATAGTCCGGACGCTCGTATTTCGATCACAACCCCATCACGGGGCACCGCCGGATCAGGAAGGTCCTCTACCGTGATCGGTCCGTTGAACTCCTCGTAGATCGCACCGCGCACTCGTCAACCGTACAACGCGATCGAGGCGGGGTGGTCAGCTAGCATCGAACGTTCCGGCCATTTTGGATCGCAAGAGAACTCTCTACGGCTAGGCATCAGCTAAATATAGTATTGGGATTTACAACAGGCAGAAGGCTCTGGCAGCGGGCAAGCGAAGGCAGGAGAGAGAGTCATGCAAGGTAGCGCTCGCTCAGCGCACCACTTCATCGTTCCCGACGAAGCAACGTCCGTTCATGCGACTCAGGTTGCCGACAGGCTGAGGCAGTTTCTGGATCAGCATCCCGAGGCGCTGACGGTGTCGCTCTCGCTGGGCGCCGACGCCGAAGAGACCTTCGAGGTGCCTGTCGACGTTCTCGATCTGCTCGTGCGTGTCCTGGCCCAGACCGCGGCGGGCGACGCGGTGGCCGTCTCAACCGTCAAGGCGGAACTGACGACCCAGCAAGCGGCAGACCTGCTCAACGTGTCCCGGCCCTACCTCGTCAAGCTGTTGGACCAGCGCCGGATCCCATTTCGTCGCGTCGGCAACCGTCGCAGGCTCCTACTGTCTGACGTCGTTGCCTTCAAGCATTTTGATGAAGCGGAGCGACGCGCCATTGCGGCCGAGTTGACGGCCGAAGGGCAACACCACGAAGTGGACGTCTGACGCCCACGGCACGAACTGTGGCGTCATCGCCCTATCGCTAGCGCTGACGGGTGTGGCATGGTGTGGCGGTGATCGCGGTTGCGACGACCGAGGACGAACTTGCCGGGGTGTGCAAGCGTCTCCGGGACCTCAGCGCTCGACCGGTGGAGGTCGTCGCGCCCAGCGGCACCCGCCGGGTGGTGCTGGCCTCGGTGGAAGACGAGCGGAGCGAGGCGAGCCTCGCCGCGTTGCTCCGGGCTGAGGGCGCGATGGCGGTGACGAGGCCTGAGGGGGGCGCTCCGCTCCTAGCGTGGTATCGAGACACTCGTCCCGTCACGATCGGCAAGCGGATCAGTGTCTGCCTTGCGTGGTCGGAGCACGAACGCGGACATCTCTCCGAGTTGATCGAACTCGGACCGGGCGGATTCGGCAGCGGCCACCATCCGACGACCCGTCAGCTCATCGAGGAGTTGGTGGACCGGATCGGTGGCGGCGAGCGGGTTCTGGACGTTGGCTGCGGAAGCGGCATTCTCGGACTCTGCGCGCTCAAGCTGGGCGCCGCGAGGGTCGTAGCGGTAGACCTCAAGCCCGATGCCGTCGCGGCGGCACAACGCAATGCACAGGCCAACGGCATGGCCTGTCAGATGGAGGCGACGCTCGCTGCGGTGGGTCACATCGAGGGCCCTTTCGACGTGGTCCTGGCCAACATCGCGAGGGCGGGGATTGTCGAGCTCGCCTCGGAGTTGGTCTCGCAAGTGTCGCCGGGCGGTTGGCTCGCGGTGGGCGGGATCTCGCCGTCGCAGGGCTCGCAGGTCGTCGAGTTCCTTCGCCCTCTGACCGAGGTTGCGCGCCGAACGTCCGGCGACTGGGCGACGCTCGTGCTGTCTCGACCGAACCGGAACGGTCGTTAGGTAATCGACACAACGGAGGATGCTGTCAGGCATTCGTGCATTGCTCCGATCAGAATCGGCACCGGGATTTGTGGTTCAATGGACGGCTGTGTCTGAGGAACTCCAATCCACGAGCGGCAACACACCCCGTCGCCGCAGCGGAACACATGAGACGACGGAACGGCTGCTAGAGGCCGCAGCCAACGAGTTCGTGGAACACGGCTTCGATGCGGCCCGCGTCAGCGCCATTGCTCGCCGCGCCGGGCTGACGTCGGGAGCGGTCTACGCGCGCTGGCCCACCAAGAGCGACGTGATGGTGGCCGCCCTCGACTACATCTTCCAGCAATACCTGCCGGCTAGCCGGATCAAGGAGTCGGGCGTCGACGGGATGAGGCCGCCTGACGTGATCGAGAAGCTGGGAGCGGGCCTCCTGCGGGCTGACGAGTCGCGAGACGTGCTGGTGCAGGTCTTCGGCAGCGCTCGCAACAACGAAAGGATCAAGGAGTGCCTGCTGGAGTTCCTGAACCAGGACGCCCAGCAGATCTCCGAGATCATCGAGGAGGGCAAGCTGGCCGGCTACGTAGACCCCGAACTGAGCACGGCCGCCATGTCCCTGATGTGCCGGGCCACCTCGCTCGGCGTCCACCTGCTCGTGTCGGCCGGGCTCGATGATCGCTACATCCCGACCCAGGACGAGTGGACCGGCTCCTCTCGACTCTCATCAGCGCGACGGCTCCGCCCGACTCCTAGCAGACCCCTAGCCGAAGGCGGGCATCACCTCGTCGTGGATCAGCTGGAGCTGGCCCTGCACGTCGGGCACTTCGATGTCGCGTCCGGTGAAGGCGTTGAGTAGGAACGAGTCGGTAATGCAGGCGATGAAGTGGTTGACGCCGCTGGGCTCGATGTCTGACTTGATCTTGTCGACCACCTCTTCGGGTGTGCCGGCCACGGACAGCTTCTCGGCGATGTCGACTGTCATGTTGTCGATGGCTCCCTGCACGTCGCCGTCGCCGAAGGCGTCGAGGATGGGCTGCACGTCGGACTGCGAGACGCCGTGGCGCTCCATCTGCTCCACCGCCATGGCCGGGATGTAGAACGCCCCGATGGTCTGGGCCGCCTGCTTGGCCTTGGCCGAGTCGGGCCCGATGGCGAACACGTTCCAGACCGCGATGTCGAGGTCTTGCCAGTTCTTGCCGGCCCGTTCCGCGCCGACGCGCAGGTTGTCCACCATGTAGGTGCAGGCTTCCGGGGAGTACTGGGCGAAGGCGTGGGTGCCGTCGGAGAGCTCGCCTGCCGCCTGGAACGACTTCGGTCCGCGCAGGGCCCCGATCAGCAGGGGAAGATGCTCCTGCACCGGTCGGGCGAAGGTGAACAGCCCGGCGTAGTTGAAGAACTCTCCCTCGAAGGTCAGCGCGCCGGTGTCGAGGAAGGTGCGCATCACCTGGTGCGCCTCCTTGACCCTGGATAGCGGCTTGATGCCGGTCCAGTCCGTGGCGTACTGGGCGAGCAGGCTGAAATTGCCGCTGGAGATGACGCACTCTGCTCGCCCGCCGGTCAACTCATCGAGGGTGGCCACAGCCTGGGCGACGAGGGTCGGCTCACGCAGCGCGATGGGGGCCAGGCTGGGGCCCATGCGGATCTGGGTGGTCTCCGATGCCGCCGCCGCGAACAGCACGTACAGATCCTTGTGCCAAGTCTCGTCCGCGGCGTATACCCCGTAGAAGCCGAGCTCGTCGGCCAGCCTGATGTGTTCCAGGGACTCCTGTAGCGGGTAGTCGGGCAGGGTTACGAAACTGAACCTCATCGCTCCTCCTTGGCGATCCGATGGGGGAGCCGCGAACCTAGACCACAATGGGCCTGCCGTCGATAGCGGCATTCGGGCCGGTCGGCCCGGCTGATTGAGGAGAGCGGACAGGGGAGAGGGCGTGCCACGATGATGAGCCCGGAGTCACTGGCTGCGGCCGACGGCAACATCGTCCGCTGGTTCGAGCAGGACTTCGGCGGCCGCGTCGTCGACCTCGCTCGCCAGACACGCTGGCGGCCGGTCTGGTTCGCGACCGTCGACCGCAACGACGGCACGCGGCACGAGCTAGTAGTGCGCGGCGACCGCACGGACATGCCGCTCATCTTTCCTCTCGAGCACGAGATGACGTTCCAGCGGCTGCTGGGGGAGCACGGCATCCCCGTGGCAAGGGTGTGGGGATGGATCGACGAGCCCATGGCCTACGTCATGGACCGCGTCGGCGGTCAAGAGCACTTCGCCGGTACCAGCGACACCGACCGCGCCGCGGCCGTGGACGACTACCTCGCCATACTCGCCCGGCTCCACGCTCTCCCGGTCGAGCCGTTCGCTGCGGCGGGCATCCGGCGGGCCGCCGACGGTGGGAGCTCAGCCGGACTGGTGGGGTTGCGCCGCTACGAGGAGCACTACAGATCGCTGAAGGCCCATCCCGACCCCTTCCTCGAGTTCTGCCTCCGGTGGCTACGCCGCAACCCGATCGACACGGCAGGCCGGGAGGCGCCCGTCGTGTGGGACTCGGGCCAGTTCCACCATGAAGACGGTCGGATCCTGGCGGTGCTCGACCTCGAGCTGGGCCACCTCGGCGATCCCATGATGGACCTGGCCGCCTGGCGGATGCGCGACACCATCGTCGGCTACGGCGACATGAGAGAGCTCTACGCCCGCTACGAGGAGCTCTTGGGCGCCCCCGTCGACCTGGACGCCATCCGCTGGCACCACCTGGCCTTCACGCTGTCGAACCAGCTGGCCTACAGCCACGCCCTGAGCGAGCCCTCGGCGGCCTCGGACCTGATGACCAACCTCCAGTGGTGCTGCGAGACCAACCTGTTCGCCACCGAGGCCTGGGCCGAGCATCTCGGTATCGACCTGCCTGCGGTGGAGACGCCCGAACCGCGGTTCTCGACCGCCGATGTGGGCCACCGCCACCTGGTGCGGGCTCTGCGGTCGGTCTCAACCGACGACCCGTCCCTGCGCCACGAGTTGCGCATCCTGTTCCGGCTGGCTCGCCATCTCCAGCGGCGCGACGAGATCGGCGACGCCGTCGATAAGGCCGATCTCGATGACCTCGAGCGGCTGCTAGGGGCCCGGCCGCACGACTGGCGCGACGGGGAGACCAAGCTGGAGGCGTTCGTGCTGGCCGACACCACCGGCCGCCACGACGCCGAGTTGGTGAGGCTGTTCCACAAGCGGAACCTCCGGGCCCACATGCTGCTGGGTCCGGCCGGGTCGGCCATGACCCACCACCACACCATCCAGAGGTTCTGACCCTCTCAAGGGTCGACGGGAACGGCAGCCGGGCCACACCGTGCGGTGGCCCGGCTCCCGTTCGGGGGTGAGATTTTCGGCGGGCTCAGCCTCGGGCGGTTGCGAGCCAACCGTCGACGACGTCGCGGTTCGCGGCGATCCATGCGGCTGCGTCGGCCTTGACCTGCGCCTCCGTGTACTCGCCGGAGGCCATTCTCGCGTTCTGGGCGACGATGTCGTCGAGCGGGATCTTCACCTCGCGCAGTAGACGCCGGACTTCGGGGTTGTCGTCGAGGAACTCGATGTTGCCCACAGCCCGGATGCTGCTGTCCGGCCACGGCGATTCGAGCCAGATGACGTTGTCGCCGGGTCTGAGCACCTCGTAGGTCCAGTTGGGGGTCCATGCGTAGAACAGCGCCGGCTCGCCCGCGGCGACCCGGTCGATGACGCCCCGGGCCGGGCCGTCGTAATCGCTGCCGGAGACCTGTTCGACATTGGCTCCCCAGCCGAACTCCTCGATCTGCTCGTTGATGGTGTCATGGCAGCCCCAGCCGTTGGGGCAGCCGATGAGATCGGCGCGGCCGTCGCCGTCGTTGTCGAACACCGCCGCCACCGACGCGTCGGCCAACTGGCTCACCGACGTGATGCCCATGGCATCCGCGGTGGCCTTGTCGATCATGTACCCCTCGCGACCGCCGCCGGCGACCTGGTTTCCGACAGCCTCGATGCTGCGGTCGTACTCCAGTCCGGCGACCGTCTCTCCGGTCAGGTACCGGTCGTGCGTCGGGAACCAGCCGTTCGCCCACAGGTCGTACTGCCCGCTGTCCAGCGCCGGATAGAAGGAGTACGGCCTAAGGGTGTGGTCGGCAGGATCCGTGACCGTGTAGCCCAACTCGCCGATGAGCTGGGCGTAGATCTCGGCCTGCATGTAGCCGCTGGACCAGTCGGCCCGGGCCATGGTCACCGTCTGGTCCTCCTCCTCGCCGCTGAAGATCACGACGAGGGCCACGACGACGAGCGCGGCCAATGCTCCCGCCAGGACGATGGCATTGCGTCTTTGGTTTCTCATATCGAGCCTCCTCCCTTCTCAAGCCGGCCCGTCACTTCTTCGGCCCCTCGGCGAGCCGGTCCTTCACTTGGGCTATCAGCCCGCTGTGCTGGGCGCGGAAGATCTGCTCGTCGTAGTGGCTCTCGAGCAGGTCGAGCTCCTCGGCGAAGGCCTTCTTCATGCTCCAGCACATGATGAGCAGGATCACTGCGAAGGGCAGCCCGATCGAGACCGCTGCTGTCTGCAGGGCGCTCAGCCCGCCGCCCCACAGCAGCGCGATCGCCACCAGGCCCTCCATCACGGCCCAGAACACCCTCTGGGGCTTCGGCGAGTCGAGCTTGCCGCCGGAGGTGAGGTGGTCGACCACCAGCGAGCCCGAGTCCGACGAGGTCACGAAGAACGACACCAGCAGCAGCACGCCGATGAACGAGACGATGCCGGTGAGCGGGAACGCCTCCAGCATGTCGAACAGGGCGGTGGCCACGTTCTCGTTGACCGCGGTGGCCACGTCGCGCTCGCCGGTCATCTGCAGGTTGATGGCCGAGCCGCCGAAGACCGACATCCACAGGAAGCACAGGATCGACGGCAGGAAGATGACTCCGATGAGCAGCTCGCGCACCGAGCGGCCCTTGGAGATCCTCGCGATGAACATTCCCACGAACGGCGACCACGAGATCCACCATCCCCAGTAGAAGATCGTCCACCATGCCTGCCACTGGGTCTCCTCGAAGGCTGCGTTCCAGAAGGCGAACTCCGGCAGCACCTGCACGTAGTAGCCGAGGCTCTGGGTGTACAGCGACAGGATGAACAGCGTCGGGCCGACCAGCAGCACGAAGATCAGGAAGGCTCCTGCCAGCCAGATGTTCAACTCGCTGAGCCGCTTGACCCCTGCGTCGAGACCGGCGACCACCGAGATGGTGGCCAGCCCGGTGATGGCGAGGATCAGAAGGATCTGGAACCCGAGGTTGTCGGGCATACCGAAGAGCTTGTTGAGGCCGGCGGCCGCCTGCTGGGCACCGAAGCCCAGGGAGGTGGCCAGCCCGAACAGGGTGGCGATGACGGTCAGGATGTCGATTGCGTGGCCCCAGGGGCCGTAGATCCTCGGCCCGAGGATCGGGTAGAAGATCGAGCGGAACGTGAGCGGGAGGCCCCGGTTGTAGGCGAAGAAGCCCAGAGCCAGCGCCGTCAGCCCGTAGAGGG
>VXNG01000125.1 GCA_009840695.1 Acidimicrobiaceae bacterium | reverse complement strand
CCATCCGCATCTCGTCGGGCAACTCGTTCGTGCACGAGACCGAGAGCCAGGTGATGCTCAACGGCAGCCGGGACATCAACTTCACCATGGACTTGGTGCAGAAGGACCTGTCGCTGTTCGCGGCGGTGGCCGAGCGGGCCGGCGTGCCGCTGGAGCTGTCACCGGTGCTGATCGACATATTCGACGACGCCGCGGCCCGTTACGGGTCGCGGGAGTGGTCGCCGAACGTGGTGCGCCGCTTGGAGGAGGCTGTGGGCACGTCTGTGCTGGCTCCCGGGTTCCCGGCACAGATGGTCGACGACGAGCCCGAGGTGCCTGGCCGTGAAGTCGTCGTCAGCCGGGGCTGACGCTCCCCCCGGCCGGCGGGTCCTGTCGTCGAGGCCGTCCGACGGACGGGGCTTCGCCCCATTGTCCGTCGGCCGTTCCTCGCCGCCACCCCCCGGCCTGGTGGGACGTCCCCGCTAGCCGAACGCGCCGTCAACGCGGAGGCTGGCTATTCGCCCCTCTTCTAGACCAAGTACTTGCTCCATGACTTCGTCGGTGTGTTGGCCGACTGTGGGGGCTTTGGAGGGATTGGCGGGCTTGGTGCCGTCTACATAGACGGGCAGGGGGAGTTGCTCGCAGCCGACCTCTTCGGTGGGTAGGAAGCCGATGCGGGCCTGGAATTGGGGGTCGTCGCCGATGTTGGCCGGGGTGTTGAACGGGGCGATGGGGGTGTTGACCTCGTTGCTGAAGGTGAGCCATTCGGTGCAGGTCTTGGTGGCGAAGATGGCCTTGAGTTCGTGTTGCAACTCGGTGTTGCCGCGGGCGTGGTCGGCGTAAGTGGACCCGGGCCAGCGCTCGTATAGGTCCATGCGGCCAACGCCTTCGCAGAAGTTGCGCCAGAAGGCCTGCTCGGAGGCCATGAACAGCACGTGGCCGTCGGCCGCGGCGTAGGCCTGGTAGCGCACGCCCTCCCACATTCCGGCCAGGCCCGCGGGGCGACGCTCGTAGCCGTCGGACGGGTTGCCGGTCACCTCGTCGGTGGGGCGCAGGTAGGCCCGCTCGCTCTCGATGCGGTACCAGTCCATGTAGGCCGAGGCGTCGGACTGGGCCACCTCGATCTCGCAGCCCTCGCCGGTGTCCCGGGCCTTGATCACGGCGGCCAGCACGGCCAGCGCGGCCAGCATGGGACCGACGTTGATGCCGACGTTGGGCATGTCGGGCGGGATGCGCGTAAAGCCCTCGTCGTCGACGACGGGCTGCACGATCCCCGACCAGGTGTCGTAGGCGATGCCGTGGCTTGGCATGTCCTTGTAGGGGCCGGTGGCGCCGTAGCCTGACAGGGTGGCGAACACGAGGCGGGGGTTGGCCGTGCTGAGCACGTCGTAGCCGAGGCCGAGGCGGGCCAGCGTGCCGGGCCGCATGGCCTCCACCACCACGTCGGCGGTGGCGGCCAGGTCGATGTAGAGCTGCCGCCCGGCCGGGTTCTTTAGGTCGAGGGTGATGCTGCGCTTGCCCCGGTGGGTGTGCAGGTGCAGCAGCGACACCCCCTCCACGATGGGCCAGGTCATCTGGCGGATGTAGTCGCCCGCGGGCGACTCGACCTTGATCACGTCGGCGCCCAGGTCGGCCAGGAAGGTGCCGAGATGTCCGGGCCCGAGCAGGCTCGATTCGATCACCCGTACGCCGTTCAGCAGTCCCGGGGCCTGTCTGTCAGTCACGGAGGCCAGTGTAGGGACGACCGCTCAGGGGTCGATCAGCACTCCGGGGTTGAGAATGCCGTTGGGGTCGAGGCGCTGCTTGACGGCCCGGATGGACTCGGCGAACAGTTCGGGGCGCTGGCGGTCGTAGCCGTCGGGGCGGTGCATCCGGCCCACGGCGTGGTGGTGGGTGACGGTGCCGCCCGCGTCCACGACCGCCTGCTTGGCCGCGTCCTTGATGGTCTGCCACTGGGCGATCTCGCTGCCTTGCGCTCCCATGCCCGACCACGTGTAGTAGGGCGCAGGGCCGTCGGTGTAGACGTGGGTGAAGCGGCACGACAGCGAGTGGTGCGGTCCGAACGTGTCGGCGAGGGCGGCGCCCACCCTGGTGCGGATCTCGGCGTCGAAGTCGGGCCAACGGTCCCAGGTGATGGCGGTCTCGAACGTGTCGTTGATCAAGCCCAGCGATGTCTCCACGCCACTACCGATCCCGATGAACCGGTTGCGCCACGCTCCGACCGCCCCCTCCCGGCCGGTGGGGGCGCCGGTCCCGTCATCGATGCGGATGTCGTCATCGGCGGCGTGGCCGCCGCTGTCCTGGGCAATCTCGATGGCCTGGGCAATGTTGTGACGCTGGGTCAGCTCAGCCGACTCGAACGACACCATCACCAGCGCCTGCTCGCCGTCGAGCCCCGCGGCCCGGCGGGCCTCGGCGGGGTCGAGGATGCGCAGGTTGGCCGGCCACAGCTTGGCCTGCACGATGCGGCGCACGGCCTCGCAGCCGGCCTGCCAGGATCCGAAGGTGACACCGGCGGTGGCCCGGTACACCGGCCGGCGCTGGATCCGCATCCAGGCCTCGGTGATGATGCCGTAGACGCCCTCGGAGCCGATCACCATCCGGTCGGGGCTCGGTCCGGCGCCCGAGCCGGGCAGCCGCCGCGACTCCCACCACCCCGCTGGGGTGATCATGCGCACCGACTCGACGAAGTCGTCGATGTGGGTGTGGTTGGTGGCGTAGTGGCCGCCGGAGCGGGTGGCGATCCAGCCGCCGAGGGTGGAGAACCGGAACGACTGCGGGAAGTGCCTCAGGGTGTGGCCGCTGGGCCGGAGCTGGTCCTCGAGGTGGGGGCCGAACACGCCGGCCTGGATGCGGGCCGCCCGGGAGACATCGTCGATCTCCAGCACCCGGTCGAGTTGGTCGAGGGAGACCACCACGGTGGGGCCCAGGTCGTCGTGAGGGGTGACCCCCCACACCACCGACGATCCACCGCCGTAGGGCACGGTTACGTAGCCGTTGGTGTCGCACCAGTCGAGGGTGGCCTCCACCTCGGTCTCGTCGCGGGGGTGGGCCACCACGTCGGGCGGGTTGCCGAAGTCGAGGTTGAAGGCCCGGACCCGTTCGGTGAAGTGGGCGCCGTAGGCGTAGCGGGCCCGGTCGTAGGTCGTCGTCGAGCACCAGTTGGCCACCGAGCCGGGCACCCGGATGCGGGGAGTCCGCAGTTCGGCGTCGTCCAGCGAAGGCACGGGCTTGGCCGTGATCTCGACCCCGTAGCGCTTCGACAACTTGGCCGCCAGAGCAGCCCGGTCGGCGTCGGAGGGCTCCTCCGATTCCAGGCACCACGCCCAGAACGACTTGCGGTCAGCCAACGGATCTCCTCCGGCGCTGTGTCCTGCTCCTAGGACCAGGACTGGTGCCAGCACCGTAGCCGCGAGCGCTATCGAGTCCTATGGCCCGCTTCGCGCCTCAGCTGGATCCGGACATTGACGGCCAGGATCAGGGCCGCGCCCACCACGAACAGGTCGAATCTCGGCAGGGTGATGCCGAGCGCCATCAGCGCCAGGAGGGAGACTGCCGGCCCGAGGCACAGCAGGGAATTGACTGCGGTGTCATCAGACCCGATGTTCCCGACTCGCAGCAACATGCCGGCCACCGAGACCGCAGCCCCGATCACCAGCGCGCCGAGAACGGCTGCCGGTGCCAGTGATCCTTGAACCTGCGGCGCGAGCAGTCCGATCAGGACATTGACGGGAAGAGCAAGGAGCCGAGACAGCACGTACCCCAACAGGGTCAGCCAGACAAGCAGCCGGCGATCAGGATCTCCTCGCTGCTCGATGGGTCGCGTCTCGAGACTCCCGTGCCTGCCGGATGCCTGGGTTCCTCCGGCAGGCACCAGCGCGTAGTAGAGGACTTTCCCGTAGGCGAGATTGCTGAGGACGCTCAACGCAGCCAGCAGCGAGGCCACGACGGCAATGACCATCCCGGCCGCCACCTTGTAGGACACCAAGTCCACAACCGAGCGGACATGTCCTCCTGCCTGGCTGCCCAGCATCAAGGCAAGGCCCGATCCTGCCAGCGCGGTGAGGACCATGCCTTCCTTCGAGATAGCGCGGCGGGCGTGCCCGATTGACACCAACCCTCCGCGGAACAGCCGGTCACTGTCCTCATGGCGGGCCAGGGCGTACACCAGGAACACGGGCCAGAGCTCGAAGATGGTGGTCGCGATGGCGGTCTCGAGAATCGTGGCCGACCATGCCAGAAAGCCATAGTGCAGACTCGAGATCAGCGCCCAGACGATGGGCATCCTGGCCCAACCGAGAACATCGTTGCGACCCGATTCCTCCAGCACCACGGCCTTCCTGTTCCCGGTGGTTTCGCTCGTCCGCCGAAAATGGGTGAAGTGAACGCTGGGCCGCCTGAGGTCTCGACGCTGAGGGGTGCTCAGGTACCGGTTGACGTAGCTGTCCTTCGAATACAGAAGAAACAGACCGGGTATCGATACCTGCATGATCGTGATCATGAAGTTGAAATAGAAGGGGTTGGTGTCTGAAGCCGCGAGATGAAGGATGGGCGGAACCGACGCGTACAGGAACGTGGCTGTGAGCACCAAGCGGACCGCACGGCCGCGACGGCTCATCGTCGGAGCAAACGTCGGGCGGGTCCGTTCAACACTCCGGCGAGCCTAGCTATGGCGGTCGAAGCGGGTCCCACACGCCAGAGTTGCGTAGGTGGCCTAGTGGGCTCGCTTTACCGGTGGCTTGTGTCCTCATACTGTTCACATCGTGACCACCGACCAGCGGGCAGCCCGGCTGACCGCGCCGGCCCGAGCGGCCAGACCCTTGTCGCCGAAGGAGATCGGCTCGTACTGGGCGGGCGGGTACTTGTTCGTCGAGCACGCCGTCACCTCTGAACAGCTAGAGGCCCTCGTCGCCGACTTCGATGCCTGGGTCGAGGAGAGCCGCAAGCACGACGAGCCCTACGGCGACACGCTCGCCGGCCGCCCGCGTTTCGACCTGGCGCCCGAGCACACCGCCGATGCGCCGCGGCTTCGCCGGGTTGCCTCGCCGGTGGAGGTCTCCGACAACTACCTGGCGGTCATGCGGGACAACCGGGCCCTCGATGCCACCGCCCAGTTGATCGGGCCGAACGTCGAGTTCAACAACTCGAAGATCAACGCCAAGCAGCCCGGGGCGTCCACCGAGGTCAAGTACCACCAGGACTTCTTGTTCCAGCCTCACAGCAACGAGGATCTCATCGCCGTCCTGTTCTTCCTCGATGACGTGACCCTCGAGAACGGCCCGTTGAACGTGGTGCCGGGCACGCACCGCGGCGAGCTGTTCGATCATTGGCACGACGAGGTGTTCACCGGTGCGGTCAGCCCGCAGGTCGCGGCCGACCATGTCGCCGATGCGGTACCGATCCACGGCCCGGCCGGCTCGGCCTGCTTGATGCACACCCGGCTGTTGCACGGATCAGCGCCGAACACGTCAGACCGGCCGCGGACGCTGTTCATCAGCGAGTACCGGGCCGAGGATTCCAAGCCGCTCCAGGTCAACCATCTCCCGAGCGTCTACGAGGGCGAAGTGGTTCGGGGCGAGCGGACCAACCGCGTGCGGTGCTCGACCTACGAGATGGAGTTCCCCGAGGTGCCCAAGGGCGCCTCGTTCTTCTCGCAGCAGGCCAAGGCTGGCGCCGCGACGTGACTCCCGGCGCTGATTCCGCCGTGGGAGAATCAGTGCGTCCCGGGCGCGGATTTCCCGTCGAAGAGTTCGCTGATCGCACCCGACGATGCCAGGTCCGGATGGACGAGCGCGACATCGCAGCCATCCTCGTCACCACCGAGCCGGAGGTCCGGTACTTCACCGGGTTCCACACTCCGTTCTGGCAGAGCCCGACGCGTCCCTGGTTCACCGTTGTCCCGGCCACCGGCAAGCCCGTGGCGATCATCCCGAGCATCGGCCGGGCATCGATGGCCGAGACATGGATCGACGACATCCGGACCTGGTCGTCGCCCCGGCCCGACGACGACGGTGTGACGCTTCTGGTCGATTGCCTGCGTGAGCTCTCCGCCGGCGGCCGGATCGGCATGCCGATGGGTCCCGAGACGCATGTGCGGATGCCGCTTCGCGACCTCGACCGGGTGCGGGCAGAGGTCGGTGGTTTCATCGATGTCACCGACATCGTGAGTGGTTTGCGGATGGTGAAGAGCGAGATCGAGATCGACAAGCATCGGTTCATCTGTGGCGTGGTGTCCGACGCATTCGACGAGATCCCGAGCCTGCTGGCCACCGGCATGACCGAACGGCAGGCTTTCGCCGCGTTCCGTGCCGAGATCCTCCGGCAGGGCGCGGACGACGTCCCCTATCTGGTGGGGGCGACCGGTCCGGGGGGAATCGAGGACATCATCCGGCAGCCGACCGATCGGGAGATCGTCGACGGCGACATGTTGATCTTCGACACCGGCTCGACCTACGACGGGTACTTCAGCGACTTCGACCGCAACTTCGCCTTCACCAGCGCCACACAAGCCGCCAAGGACGCGTACCGGGCGGTGTGGGAGGCGACCGAGGCCGGCATCGCCGCGGCCCGGCCCGGTGCGACCACAACCGGCGTCTTCAACGCCATGAACGAGGTGCTGAAGGCGGCCGGGTCTCTGGGGAACGATGTCGGTCGGATGGGCCATGGCTTGGGTATGCAGATCACCGAATGGCCCTCGCACACTGCGTCCGACGAGACTCCGCTCGTGGAGCAGATGGTGCTCACGGTCGAACCGGGTCTGCTGTGGGCGCCCGGCAAGGCGATGGTCCATGAGGAGAACATCGTCGTGCGGGCAGGTGGTGCCGAGTTGCTCAGCCGGCGAGCCGCTCCCGACCTTCCCATCATCTGATGACCGTTCCCGACCTGGTGCAGTTGCCGTTCGACACCGACGATGGCTTTGGTTCCCGGGCCCGCATCGGTCTGATCGTGCTGGAGAGCGATCAGACGATCGAAGCCGAGGCCCGCATGCTGAACCTCCCCGATGTGGACTTCTACCACTCGCGTATCGGTAACTCGATGGAGGTCACGTCAGAGACGCTGACCGACATGGAGCAGCGGCTTCCGGCGGCGGCCGCCCTGTTGCCCAGAGAGTTCGATTTCGACGTGATCGGCTATGGCTGCACATCGGCGGCGACACTGATCAGCGCCGACCGCGTGACCGCCGCCATCCGGAGCGAACACCCTGGGGTGGCCTGCACCAACCCGATCACGGCAGCCGTGGCCGCGCTCCGTGCTCTCGACGCCTGCCGGGTCGCCGTCGTCACCCCCTACACCGCTGACGTCACCGCACCGATCGCTCGGAGTTTCGCTGACGAAGGCCTCTCGGTGACCGCACTGGGGTCCTTCCTTGAGTCGAACGATTTCACCGTGGGGCGCATCTCCCCGCGGTCGGTCGCCGATGGCGTGCGGACGATGGCCCGCAACGCGGACTGCGACGCGGTGTTCGTGTCGTGCACGAGCCTCCGGCTCCTGGCCTCCGTCGAGGATCTCGAATCAGAAGTCGGTGTGCCGGTCCTGTCGAGCAATATGGCCCTGTTCTGGCACCTGCTCCGCCTGGCCGAGATTGCCGATGGAATCGATGGGTTGGGCCGGCTCTTCACTCGCCAGCTCACGGCCGGCTGAGCCGGGCACTCCCGCATGAAACGGCGGATCAGGGCGTGCCGTCCACCCAGCCTGGGGCCTCATTCCTCGAACCGGTCGTGAACCCTGCATCGGTTGTGAGGCACAGCCCGTTCGTGTAGCCGGACTCGTCGCTGCCCAACCAAAGCGCTGCGTTCGCGACGTCTGTCGCGAGTCCGGCTCGCCCCTTGAGCGGGGACATCTCCTCGAGAATGGGCATCACCCCGTCTATGTCGTCCCGATCGCCAACGAAGGCCTCCGCAGTCAAAGGCGTCGCCATCGCATGAGGCGCGATGCAGTTCGCCCTGATGCCGTGACGACACAGCTCGGCGGCGGCGTTCTTCGTGAGACCGACGATCGCATGCTTGGCCGCGGTGTACGCGTGGGGACCGAGACCGCCCACCACCCCGGCTGTACTCACAGTGCTGATGATCGAGCCTGACTCCCTCGGGACCATCACGCGAGCCGCATGCTTCATCCCGTAGAAGACCCCGTTGAGCAACACGTCGATGGTGGCCTTCCACTCGTCGGCCGGAGTGGCCGCCAACGGCCCGAAAACGCCGACGATGCCCGCGTTGTTGAACATCACGTCGAGGTGACCGAACTCGCGGACTGCGGTATCGACCAGGTTCGAGACGTCAGCCTCGCTGGTCACGTCGCAGCTCACGAATCTGGCGGCCGAGCCGATCGACTCCGCGACTCCCTCGCCCCGCTCCCGTTGAATGTCGGCCAGCACGACTTGCGCGCCCTCGGCGACGAAGAGGCGTCCCGTCGTTTCGCCGAAGCCACTGGCCCCTCCGGTGATTGCGGCTACCTTGCCTTCAAGGCGTCCAGCCACTCTCGACTCCTCTCGCCGCCGACACGCGCCAACGCAGAACCTATACCACACAGCCAACGGGTCCGACTCGCCCCGTGCGTCTACTCGCGTCGCACGCCCACCGAACCCGGCTTGACGGTGTGAACAGCCGGCCATAAGATGCCGAAACATCCGGCGTATGAAACGTCAGACGTATGACTCGACGGAGATCAGAGGGGGAGCAGCCGGTGTCAGAACTCGAAGACCTGAAGGCGATCGAGCGGCTCACGTACGAGTACGCGATCGCCGTCGACACGTTTCAGCTTGACGCCCTGATGGACCTGTTCCTGCCCGAGGCGGTGTTCGACCCTGGACCGGGCCACCCACCCGAGAACTTCATGAACAATCGCGACGAGATCCGTGCCTTCTTCCAGGGCCTGTTCGATGTTTCGACGCACCTGTACCACGCGGCGACGAATCACATCATCGACGTCGACGGCGACACCGCGACCGGCACGGTCTACTACCTGGCGAAGGGCGTCACCACGTCCGGTGGCGGCTTCGGAGCTCACGGCTACTACGCCGACACCTACGCGCGTACCGCCGACGGATGGAAGTTCCGTCGCCGCGACGCCGCCGGCCTGCTCGATCCGGACTACAGCAACTGGGAGATGGCCAACGGCTGACGCTCGACGATCTCCCTCGAATCTCGCACCTGCGATGGGGACCCGCCCTATCGCCCACTCCGATAAGCCTGGGAGGGCATCATGAAATCCAAGACATTGCTCCGCCTTTTGGGCGCCATCTTCGCGTTTGCACTGGTTGCAGCCGCATGTGGTGACGATGACGATGCAGCCGTCGAGGAAACCACCGAGGCAGCGGCACCTCAAGAGACCACCGAGGAAGCGGCACCTCAAGAAACCACCGAGGAAGCGGCACCTGAAGAAACCACCGAGGAAGCGGCACCTGAAGAAATCACCGAGGAAATGGAACCGGCCGACGACCCGGTCGCGGCTGGTGTTGCAGCGGCGCAGGCGGTGTCGGATGAGTTGCGTGCGTTGCCAACCTCGATTGGGCTAACGGAGCCGATCGAGGGTGACATTCCGACGGGGTTGAGGATCGTCGTCATTCCGATCAATGTGCCGTCGGCGATCGAGCTGATCACGTTCTTGCAGGAGGCCGCGGCTGTGCTTGGCTGGACGGCTGAGTCGGTGTCGGGTGGTACGACACCTGAGGAGTTCAAGGCGGCGTTCGCCCAGGTGTGCGCCGACGCGCCCGACGCAGTGTTCAGCCTGGGGATCCCGTCGGCGGTGGTGACCGAGGAGCTTGAGTGCCTTCGTGATGCCGGTATTCCGATGGTGTTCCAGTCGACTGCGCCTGAGGGGGTCCAAGACACCGATCTGGTGTTGGCCAACATCTATGACCACACGCCGCAGTTCATCTCTGGCACCCACAACGCGAACTGGGTGATCGCCGACAGTGGCGGCAACGCGAACATCGTGTACTACGACTTCGCTGCGGTGGAGACCGTGCATTACGTGTCACTCGGGTTCGAGGAGACGATCGTCGAGAACTGCCCGAACTGCACGTTCGAGAGGATCGATGTGCCAGCGGAAGACATCGGCACGAACCTGCCGGGCCAGATCGTCAGCTATATGCGTGCGAACCCGGATACGAACTACGTGGCGTTGGCGTTCAGCGATCTGGCGATCGGTGTGCCTGGTGCGCTGGCTGATGCCGGCATCGGTACCGACGAGGTTCGCCTGATCGGCGCCAACCCGGGGCCGGGCAACCGGGTGAACATCGCGGCCGGGAACTACGAGCAGGCCGCGATCTCGTTCCCCAAGTACGAGTCACAGTGGCGGGTCATCGACATCTTTGCCCGTCATTTCGCCGGCGAGTCCGTCGACCATCCACAAGATGCCATTTACCCGTACTTCATGTACAGCTCCGACAACGTCGACAACTGGCCCGGGGCTCCCGAAGACGAATGGCCGCTCGTCCAAGACTACAAAGAGCAGTACCTCGCCCTCTGGGGTGTCGGCTGATCCGCTGGTAATGGACGATCGTTCACCGGTCGCGGTCAAGAACCTATCGAAGACCTTTCCCGGCACCCGGGCACTGGCCAACGTGTCGCTCCGGCTGGCGCCGGGCGAGATCCACGCCCTTGTCGGTCAGAACGGATCTGGGAAGTCGACGCTCATCAAGATCCTGGCTGGCTACCACCAGCCCGACCGCGGCGGCGAGGTCTGGGTGGGCGGCACCGAGATCACCACCGATCGCGGCGCTGCGGCTCACCGCCTCGGACTCCGCTTCGTTCACCAGGGCTTGGGGCTGATCGACGAGCTCAACGCCGTCGACAGCTTCGGCCTGGTCAGCGGCTTCGCGCGGACGACAGCCGGGAACGTGAACTGGAAGGCGCAGGCCAGCCAGGTCCGCGCCCAGCTAGCCCGATTCGGTGTCGCGGTGGACGTGATGCGACCGGTCGGCCAGCTCGACGCGGTCGAGCGCACAGCGGTGGCCATCACCAGGGCGCTGGAAGGCCTCGAATCCGGGAGCGGCGCGCTCGTGCTCGACGAGCCGACGGTCGCGCTCACCAAGCGCGAGGTGAGCCGGCTGTTCGAGATCCTGCGAGAGGTCCAGCGCAGCGGCGTGACCGTTCTGTACGTCTCGCACTACCTCGACGAGGTGTTCGACATCGCCGATCGGGTCAGCATCCTCAAGGGCGGTCGCCTCGTCGCCACCCATGACACGTCGGCGCTCGACCGCGACGAGTTGGTGCGGCTCATGGTCGGTCACGATGTAGGGTCGCTTCACGGGCGGCGAAGCGAGCTAACCGAGTCTGAAGACACACCGGCCTTGCGGGTACGTGGTCTTGCCGGGCGCCAGCTCCAGGGCATCGACTTCGATGTCGCGCGTGGCGAAGTTCTCGGGATTGCCGGCCTTCAGGGCAGCGGGATCGGAGAGTGTCCGTATGCGTTGATCGGTGCGACCCGCCACCCGCGGGCAGTCATCGAGGTCGCCGGCGAGGGCGCGCCGCGGCGTACGCCGACCGTCATGGCCGATCTTGGTGTCCGGCTGGTTCCCCGAGATCGGCGTACCGAGGGCGCGGTCTCGGAGTTCACCGTGCGCGAGAACATGACGCTCGGTCGTCTGCGGTCGTTTCGTCGCGGCGGCCGGCTCCGGCCGGGGGACGAGCGCGTCTTTGTCAATCACTGGATCGACGAGCTCGAGTTGGTCCCTGCCGATCCCGACCGTGCGTACAGCACGCTGAGCGGCGGCAACCAGCAGAAGGTGGTACTCGGCAAATGGCTGGGTACCGATCCCCAGGTGCTCGTCCTCGACGAGCCGACCAACGGCGTCGATATCGGTGCCCGCGAGAAGATCTACACCACCATTCGGGATCAAGCCGCTGGGGGCCTGGCGTTCGTCGTCTGCTCGTCGGACGCCGCTGAACTGGCTGAGATCTGCGACCGGGTCCTGGTCCTCGGCGGCGGCGTGATCGAGGCCGAGCTCGTCGGCGATGACATCACCGAAGCTGCGATCGTCAGTCAGCTCCACGTCACCGAGGCGGAGGCGGCGTGAACGAGGCGGCCGTGAAGCCCCAGGCAGGAAACCTGACGAGAAGCTGGTGGAGTTGGGGGTCCTTCAACAACATCGGCGCCCTCTACGTTTGGGCGCTCATCATCGCCATCTTCTGGTTTCTCGAGCCGGACACGTTCGGCACAACGGACACGGTGACCGACGTCCTCAACCAGAGCGCCGTCACCGGACTGGTGGCCCTGGCATTGGTGGTCCCGATGGCGGTCGGCTGCTTCGATCTCTCGATCGGCGCCACCCTCGGCGTCACGTCAGTGCTCACCGCCAAGCTGCTCGCCGAGACCTCGGCCAGTCCCACGACCGCAGTCATCGTGGCGCTCCTGGTCGGCCTGGCGATCGGGCTGGTCAACGCCGTCGTCGTGGTCGTCTTCAAGATCGATCCCTTCATCGGGACGCTGGCGACCAGCTCGCTCCTCGCCGCGTTGTCACTGTTCATCTCCGGCAACAGGACCATCGCGTCCGAGCGGCTGATCGGTAGCTTCACCGAGATTGCTCGATACAAGATCCTTGGCGTCACAGCGCCCGTCTGGTACATGCTCGTGGTGGCGGTGATCCTCTGGTACTTACTCGAGCACACCGCGACGGGACGCCACATCTACGCCATCGGCTTCAGTCTGGAAACCGCGCGCCTGAGCGGCATCAACACGCAGCGGATTCGCTTCATGAGCCTCGTCCTGTCGGCCTTCGTCTCTGGGCTGGCGGGCGTGGTCCTGACTGCTCGGATCACGGTGGGGTCGCCGACTATCGGCCCACCGTTCTTGCTCCCGGCTTTCGCGGCGGTGTTCGTCGGTGCCACCCAGCTTCGGGGCGGCCGCTTCAACGTCTGGGGCACCCTGATTGCGGTGTACCTGATCGGCACCGGAAACACGGGGCTCTCATTGGCCGGCGCGCCTCTCTGGGCGCCGCAGGTCTTCGTGGGTATCACCCTCATCGTGGCTATTGCGCTGACCGGGGTGAAGCGGTCGGTGAAATGAGTCCGGGGGACACCGTCGCATTCGTCCCCCTGCCGCTCGGTACGGCTCACGACATGGGTACCGGCGTCGACGGGCGACCCCTGTTCGACCCTCGGATCTTCGATAGCACAGAGTTCAGACGAAACCCGCACCCCTACTACCGAATCCTCCGCGACCACTACCCGGTCTACTGGGACCAGCTCCACAACCGCTACTTCATCACCCGCTACGACGATGTGGTAGCGGCGTATCTCGACGACGAGACGTACAACACCATCCCCAAGGGCAGCTCGAATCTCGTGAACGGCAACACGATCCTCGAGCTCGGTGGCCGCGACCACGCCCGCCGCCGACGTCTCTTCGGCGCTCAGCTCACCGGGAAGCCCCTCGAGGCCAGGCTGCCGGCCATCCGTCGTCTCGCCCTGGCGATGATCACCGAGGCGATCGAGCCAACCGCCGTCAAGATGGCCGAGCGCAACGTCGCCGGTCGACGGACCATCGAACTCGGGCGGGCCTTTGCCAACGAGTTCCCCATTCGGGTGGTCGGCGAGGTCCTCGGTTTCCCCGAGGATGCCCAGGATCGCTTCTACTACTGGTACAGCTCCATCCAGCAGGGGAAAGGCAGCTCCGAGGAGGCGAAGGCCGGTCTCCAGGCTCGCCAGGACCTCGAAGACTATGTGTGGGACCTGGTCAAGCAGCGTCGCCGCCAACCGACGTTCCTGTACGACGAACACGGTGAGCCCACCGGCGAGGACATCATCTCCCGCCTGAGCCGGTCCCAGATCGACGGTGGCTATCTGTCGCTCACCGAGATCGTGTCGATGATCTCGGTGTTGGTGGGCGGCGGCGGTGACACCACGCGAGGGGCGATTCTGCACATGTGGCGGCTCCTGCTGGAGCATCCCGAGCAGCTAGCCGCGGTGCGTGACGACCCAGACCTGCTCGACGCCGCCTTCCACGAGACCTTGCGCCACTCGGCTCCTGTCGGCGGCATGTCCCGCTCTCCCCACCAAGACGTGGTTCTCCACGGCGTGACCATCCCGGCCGGATCGTGGGTGGAGCTCGTGAACTTCTCGGCCAACCACGACGAGCGCATCTTCCCCGATCCCGAACGGTTCGACATCTTCAGGCCCGAGCTCTACACGGGAAGAGAAGTACAGCGGGGCTTTCGCGTCGACGGCCAGTTCAGTCACGTCGGGTTCGGAGTTGGGTCCCACTTCTGCCCCGGAGCCTGGGTTGCCCACCAAGAGACGGTTATTGGGTCGAGAATCCTCCTCGATCACCTACGGAATCCTCGTTTGACGCCCGGCAAGATCAGCACGGACTCTCACGGCGGTTTCGAGCCCATCTATACGGATCGTCTCTCGCAGTTCTCCGAACTCTGGATCGACTGCGATGTCGACTGATCGCTCCCGGTCCTACGAGGTCTACCAACGTCAGACGGAACGAGACATCCCGGTGGTGATCCCGCCGGGGTTCTCGCTGGCTCCCGAGTTCGTAGCGGACCCCTACCCGACGTTGGCGCGGCTACGGGACAACTATCCGTGCTTCCGCGACTGGTACACGAACACGTGGTGGGTGACCAGGTACGACGACGTCACGTCGCTGATCGCCGACGACGCCAGCTTCACCTCTCGACCGCGGAGGCTCGCCTACGGCGCTGACGTCGCCGGGCAGAACCTGCGGGATGAGCCGGCCGTTCGCAACGCGTTCGGTCACGGCATGCAGCACCACGCGGCGACTGTCGCCGAGGAGTCTCTTCACAGCTTCGCGACGTCGGCGGGTGGTGACTTGATCGCTGACTACGTAGGGCCTTTCACGGAAGAACTGCTGGCCCGCGTCATCGGCGTTCCGAAGGCCGAGAGCAGCCGTTTCAGCGCACTGTGGCGCGCCGTAGATGAAGGGGTCGGGTGGCATGCTGGCCGTCAGGATCGCGGCCGGCAAGCGATGACCGAGATGGGTGACATGCTCGCGAAGCTCATCGCTCAGAAGCGGCTCGATCCATCCGACGACGTCCTGTCCGCCCTGCTGATCTGGCAAGCAGATGCCTCTGACGTCGAGCTCGCCGACCATGCCGTCGCCACCTTGCTGGAGGTCGACCTCAGGACGCTCGAAGGTTCGCTCGCGAACCTGCTGTGCCTGTTGATGATTCACCCGGACCAACACGCTCTGGTGCGCGAAGACGACGAGATGCTCATCCGGGCGTGGCAGGAGACGATGCGCCACAGCCCACCGATCACCGAGGCGCATCACTACACGACGCGTGAGGTCGAGCGATTCGGGATGTTGCTTCCCAACGGGGGTCTCGTCGTGTGTTCGGCCGCCGCCGCGAACCGCGACCCTCAGACCTTCAGCGACGCCGACAGCTTCGACATCACCCGCAAGGATCTGGCCTATCGTGAGCCGCGTGGACAATTCCGGATCGACGGACTCCCCGCCGGCGTAGCACCGGGGCTCGCCCCACTCTCGAAGCTGCCGGCGCGACCCGCCGATCGTCCGCCATCGCACTACGCGCTCACGGCTGAGGCCGTCGTGGCAGCAGCCGGTGTGCTGATCGCGGAAGCACCGTTGTTCCGACTCGATACGTCGTGGCGACCTCCTCAGGTCACGTGTCGCTGGCCCGGTGATGTGCGCACGTGTCGACAGATGGTCGTCCGGGCCGGGTAGTCACATGCCCGACCAACGCAGGCAGCCCATCGACATAGGTGAAGGCATGGTCCGTCCGGTGTTGCCGGCCTATCGTCAGGTTGCGGAGCAACTCCGGACGTTGATCACCACGGGCCAGCTTCGCCCGGGCGAGCGTCTGCCCACCGAGTCCAACCTGGCGAAGTCGTTCGCAGTCAGTCGGGGCACGATCCGTGAGGTGCTTCGCGAGTTGTCGGCCCAGTCGTTGATCGAAACAGTCCGCGGCTCGACCGGGGGGAACTTCGTCGCCGTACCCGATCTGGGTTCGGCGTCGGAGCTGCTGGAGTCCCAGCTGGGGCGGATGTCGGGGCTCGACATGGTCACCTTGCCGCACATGCTGCAGGTTCGCGAGATGCTCGAGATCCCGATCGCCCGCCTTGCTGCTGAACACCGCACCTTCGAGCACCTCGAGATGTTGCGAGCATCCATCGGGATCACGACAACTGCGGAGTACCGGCGGACTCTGACGGACGAGGGGGCTCCGCACTTTCATACGACGCTGCTTCACGCGGCCGGGAACCCGCTCCTGTCGATCATGACACCACCGGTCTTCCGGGTTCTGTCCCTGAAGTACCTGCGCGATGATCCGCCCGACTTCTGGCGTCTGGTCAGCGACGAGCACGCAGCCATCATCGAGGCGGTGGCCGATCGTGACCCGGACGCGGCGGAAGAGACGATGCGGAATCATCTTGCCTCGCTCCGCGCTGCTTACGAGGCGGGTAGCGATTCCCAGTGAGTAGAGCCCAAATGGGCCTGCCCCCTGAGGCTTAGGCGCGTAACGGCGGCCGGTGGGCGGCAGCTACTGGGTCAGGCGGGCACCGGCGTGTGTCGAGTCCTCGATGGAGATTGGGCGGCCGACCCACAGGCCGATGTTCTGACCGGTGCGGCCGTCGGGCCCTTCGCTCAACAGTTCGACGAGCAACGCGGCAGCCTGGGCCGGCTGTATCCACTCGTTGATGGCGGATTCGGTTGCCCGGTCGCCCATCCAGGTCAGTGTCATCTCGGTGACGGTGGCCCCCATGCACAGCGAGTTCACGCGGATGTTGTGCTCTCGCAGGCTGATCGACCAGTCGAGCGTCAAGCCGTTGATCGCCCACTTGGAGGCGTTGTAGAGATCCATCCTTCCGTGGCCGCGGACATCGAGGCCCGGCTCGGGGAAGACGTGATCGGTGCCGATGTTGACGATGTGGCCGCCGCCACCCTCGATCATGAAGGGCACAACCGCCCGGCCGAAGAGGAACGGCCCCTTGGTGTTCGTGTCCATCACCTCGGCATAGTCCGCGAGTGCCTTGTCCCAGTCGTCGTGCGGTCCGGTCGCGAACCCGACGCCGGCGTTGTTGATCAGGATGTCGATCCGTCCGTGGGCCGAGATGGCGCCATCGACGACGGCGCGGACATCGTCGGACTCGCCGACATCGGCCACATAGGTGAGACCCTCGATCTCGTGCACTGCCTCCTTGCGATCGCAGGCCACGATGCGCGCGCCCTCGACACCCATTGCCGTGGCGAAGGCGCGGCCGAGTCCGCCGGCGGCGCCGGTCACGATGGCGACTTGGCCGTCGAGCCTCCCGCTTATGGTGCCTCCCTTGCGATCGCCCCGCGCTCCCGGCCTCCAGGTGCGCCCGCGGGCGAAATATCTGGCAAGTCTCCCGGGTGGAGCTAAGGGGAATTGAACCCCTGACCTCTTCCATGCCATGGAAGCGCT
>VXNG01000039.1 GCA_009840695.1 Acidimicrobiaceae bacterium | reverse complement strand
CACTTCCGGGTTTGCGTCGCGCTTGAGCTTGATCACGAAGCGGGTGTCGTCGCCAGAGGATTCGTCGTTGACGTCGGCGATCCCCTCCAACTCCCTGGCGTTGACCAGGTCCGCGATCTTGCGGGCGACGGTGCCGGCCGACACCTGGTAGGGCAGGGCCGTGACGACGAGCGCATTGCGACCCGCGATCTCGGCGGGCGTCACGTCGGCTCGCATCTTCACTGAGCCGCGCCCGGTTCGGTAGGCCGATTCGAACCCGCTGCGGCCCAGTATCTGCCCACCGGTGGGAAAGTCCGGGCCGTGGACGTGCGACATCAGGTCCTCGACGCCGGCGTCGGGGTCCTCCAGGAGCAGCACCACCGCGTCGATCACCTCGGCGAGGTTGTGAGGCGGGATGTTGGTGGCCATGCCCACCGCGATCCCCTGGCTGCCGTTCACCAGGAGGTTCGGCAGGCGGGCCGGAAGGACGGCCGGCTCGGTGAAGTCTCCCGAATAGTTGTCGACGAAGTCGACCGTGTCCTCGCCGATGTCGGCGAGCATCGACATGGCCAGCGAATCGAGCCGGCACTCGGTGTAGCGGGACGCGGCCGGCGGATCCTCGGGCGAGCCGTAGTTGCCGTGAAAGTCGATGAGGGGGTGTTGCAACGAGAATGGCTGAGCCATCCGGGCCAAGGCGTCGTAGATGGCTGAGTCGCCGTGGGGGTGGAAGCGGGCCATCACGTCACCCACCACCCGGGCGCACTTGACATGACCCCGGTCGGGACGGAAGCCCTGGTCATACATCGACCACAGGATCCGGCGGTGCACCGGCTTGAGACCATCGCGGGCGTCGGGCAGCGCCCGGCTGATGATCACCGACATGGCGTAATCCAGGAAGGAGCTCTCCATCTCCTCCTGGATCTCGACGACGGTCACCCCCAGACTGTCACCGGTCGCAAGGCCCGTGGGGTCCGGGGAGTCAGCTTCGCCGGTTTCGCCTGTCGCTTCGTTCATGGGAATGCTTCCGTGGGGATCAGAAGTCGAGGTTGCGGACTTCTCGGGCGTTGGTGACGATGAAGTTCTTGCGCTGCTCAACGTCGTCGCCCATGAGCACTGAGATGACCTGATCGGCGATCGCGGCCTCCTCGACCGACACCTGCAGCAGGCTGCGCGTCTGCGGGTCCATGGTGGTAGAGCGCAACTCGTCCCAGTCCATCTCCCCCAGTCCCTTGAGCCGCTGGAACTCGCGCTTGTGCCTGGGGTTCTCGGCCAGGAAGGCGTCTTTGGCGGCGTCGTCGAGCAGGTAGACCGTCTTCGAGTTCGACACCTTGGTTGAGTACAGCGGCGGCTGGGCCACGTACACATAGCCGGCTTCAACCAGCGGGCGCATCTGGCGGTAGAAGAACGTCAGCAGGAGCGTGCGGATGTGGCTGCCGTCCACGTCGGCGTCCGCCAGCACGATCACCTTGTGGTAGCGGGCCTTGCGGATTGCGCAGCCGTGATCGTCGGAATCGCGACCGTCAGCCGGGTTGCCATCGCCATTGCCGTTGGTGTTGCCGTTGGTGTTGCCGTTGGTGCCCGCCGCGCCGCCGATGCCGGTGCCAATGGCCGCAATGATGGCTTGGATCTCGTTGTTCTTGAGCATCCGGTCAATGCGAGCCCGTTCAACGTTGAGGATCTTGCCCCGGATCGGCAGCACGGCTTGGGTTTCGGGATCACGAGCCCGCACCGCGGAGCCGCCGGCGGAGTCCCCCTCCACAATGAACAACTCCCGCCGGGACGAGTCGGTGGCCGTGCAGTCCTTGAGCTTGTCGGGCATACCGGCCCCGTCCAGTAGCGATTTTGAGCGGACCTCCGAACGCACCCGGGCTGCCGCCTCGCGAGCCGCCGATGCCGCCACAGCCTTCAACACCGCCCGCTTCGCCTCGGCGGGGTGCTCTTCGAGCCATTCGGCCAGGTGGCGGTTGGTGACTCGCTCCGTGAACGACCGCATCGACATGTTGCCGAGCTTGGCCTTCGTCTGGCCCTCGAACTGCGGCTTGCCGATCCGCACGCTGACGATCGCAGTGAGGCCCTCCCGGATGTCCTCACCGTGGAGGTTCTCAGCTTTCTCCTTGAGCAAGCCCTTCTCGCGGGCATAGGCGTTGACGGTCCGGGTCAGCGCAGAGCGGAACCCCTGCTCATGCATGCCGCCGTCGATGGTGGAGATCCCGTTGGCGAAACTGTGCAGACCGTCCGTGTTGAAGCCGGTGCTCCACTGGAACGCCACCTCCACCTCATGCGGGTTGTCGTCAATGGTCTCAGCGTCGGCGAAGTGGCCCACCGCATCAAAGAGGCGGACCTTCGATTGGTTGAGACGGCTGACATAGTCCACGATGCCGCCCTCGTAGCGGAAGGACGTCCAATCGGTGTGCCCGTGCGGTCCAGCTCGCCGGTCGCGGACCCGGATCTCCAGGCCGCGGTTCAGGAAGGCCATCATCTCCAGGCGCTCGGCTACCGTCTGATACCGGAAGGACACATCCTCCAGGACAGCCCCGTCCGGCCAGAAGCGGATCGTCGTTCCTGTCCTTGTCCTGCCGTCCACCTCCGGGGCGGGACCCACAACGGACAGCGCCTCCTCGATCTGACCACCATCGACAAAGGTCATGCGATGCTGCTGCCCGGATCGGCAGATGTCGACTTCCAAGCGCTCGGACAGGGCGTTGACCACCGACACGCCGACGCCGTGGAGGCCACCTGAGATCTTGTAGCCGTCGCCCCCGAACTTCCCGCCCGCATGTAGCAGCGTCATCACCAACTCAGCGGCGGGGATCTGGTCGTGAAGAGGATGTGGTTCCACCGGAATACCACGGCCATCGTCGGTGACCTCGCAGGAGCCGTCGGCGTGAAGCGTCACGTCGATCCGGCTGCAGTACCCGGCCATCGCCTCGTCCACCGAGTTGTCCACTACTTCCCAGACAAGGTGGTGAAGACCGGTCGGGCCGGTCGACCCGATGTACATGCTGGGTCGTTCTCGCACAGCCTCGAGACCCTCGAGAACAGTGATCTCCAAGGCCCCGTATGAAGGGTCGATATCGGGGGGCGTCTCGATTGCCCGCTCGCTGGTGGTCATGTCCGATGTCACGCCAGACCGGCCTTTCTCACACAGTCCCGACTGCCGCGGGCTAAGCCCGATACAAGGTCTGCCGAGGAGCAACCCGCCAAGCGTGAAGCACTCACTGGCACGACCCGGCCACAGCAGACAAGGACCGGGCGAGCCGGGGGCGCCGAACCGGGCCAGAGCCCTTCATCGAGCCACCGATCACACCCGTGATTCTACCAGCGAGCATGCGTCGGCGGCGCGTTATGCGACTACTCCGTAACCGGCGCCACTCGCACCGTCATCGACCTCAGACGATCAGTCGACGCCAACTCGTTGACCCGCGCCAGCACCCGGTCAGAGAGCCATCTCACCTCGCTGGCCCATGTCGAATCGGAGGCCACCACCACCAAGCGATCGCCCTCCACCGCGACCGGCCAGCAATGGCGGGCCACATCGGTGCCCACCACTTCCTCCCACCGATGGAACACCGTCGACAGCAGGTCGGCCGGCGGGGCGCCGAGTGAGCCCAGAACCCGCTCAAGAGCATCCGCCAACTCGATGGGTTCATCGCCCACCGGCATCATCTGGCCGCGCTCACTTGTCGGGGCCTGCTACTACCTGAGCGCCGCCATCAGCCACACGGATCAGTTGGTCCGGCCGGACGCTCGCCGGTAGCACAGGCGAAGCGGTGGTGAGGATTCGCTGGCCGGGCGGCAGCGTCTCCAACAACGCGGCCGCGCGACCGGCGTCCAGCTCGGAGAACACGTCGTCGAGCAACAGCACAGGCTTGATGCCCCGGCGATTGCGTACCTCGGAATCCACTGCCAGTCGCAGAGCGAGGGCAAGAGACCTCTGCTCGCCCTGGGAAGCATGGCTCCGGGCCGGCAGTCCTCCAATTTGGAGCAGAACATCGTCCCGGTGTGGACCCACAGTGCTCGTGGACCGCCTCAGATCCTCGCCACGGGCTGCTGCCAGCGCATCAGCCAATGATTCCTCACCCCATGACGACACGTACATGATGCCGGCGTCGTCCTGCTCCTGGGAGATGTGTCTGTAGTGGCGCCGAAACTCGGATTCCATCGCAGCCAACAAGTCCCGGCGGCGCATCCGGAGTTCGTCACCAACCGCAGCCAGCTTGGCGTCCCACACGTCCAGGGTGATGGCGACATCGCCGTCAGCACGGCCCTGTGCTTGGCGCAGCAGGGTGTTGCGTTGGCGAAGGATCCGATCCAGCTCGCTGCGCAGCGCTCCCCAGGAGGGTCGCACGGTCGCGAGTGCGTCGTCCATCCACCGCCGCCGAACAGCCGGCTCGCCCTTGACCAACTCAAGGTCCTCCGGTGAGAAGGCGGTCGCTGTCAGCACGCCAAGCAGGTCCCGACGGCGCGACACCGGCTGCTGGTTCACATTCACCCGGTTCGGCCGGGCCCGGGCCAGCTCCACTTCGATCAGGACGGCTCGTTCGGCATCTGTCAGCCCGGAGCAGCGAATGACGGCCGACGGCGCGCCATCCTGTATGAGAGCTGCGTCGCTGGCGCCCCTGAACGAACCCAGCCCGGCAGCAAATCCCACCGCCTCGAGCAGGTTGGTCTTTCCGTGACCATTAGGACCGACAATCGCAGTCAACCCCGCTGCGAAGTCCACCTCAGTCTCGCTGTAGGACCGAAAATCGAGAAGTGACAACGAGCAGACACGCACGGCATCTGTTCCCCGGCCCTGCCCGCTCGGCCTTCTTGCTCCGGGCCGGTCAGCTCACTCGCACCGGCATCAGCAGGTAGAGAAAGCTGTCGTCTCCCACGGAACGAAGCAGGGCCGGCTTGACTGCATCCGCAGTCTCCAGGGTGACTTCCTCTCCGGTCGTGGCCTCGATGCCATCGATGAGATAACCCGGATTGAAAGCGACGGTCAGGTCCTCGCCCGCGTAGGCGGCTTCCATTGATTCGTTCGCCTTGCCGACATCGTGGGTAATGGCAATGACCTCGAGATTGCCCTCGCTCATGACCAGCCGGATCGGAGTCGAGTCCTGAGCCAGGAGCCGTACACGACGAACGACTTCCGACAGCTGCTCGCGATTCGCGGTGAGACAGTTCGGATGGTCGGTGGGAATGAGCCCTTGATAATTGGGGAAGTCCCCCGGGATCAGCCGAGTGGTCAGTTGAACATTCCCCACCACGAACTGGGCGTAGTGCTCCGCCAGCGTGAGCGTCACCTCGTCTGAATCAGCGATCAGGCGGTGAAGCTCGCCCAGGGCGCGACTTGGAACCAGCACCCTCTGGTGTTCACCGAGAATGGAGGAGCCCTCGAGGTCTCTGACCGAGAGCCGGTAGGAATCCGTCGAGACCAGCCGCAACCGGCCTTCACCCTCCGAAGCCATCAGCACGCCGGTGAGAATGGGGCGGGAGTCATCAGACGACGCCGACCGGACAACCTGGCTCAAGGCATCGCGGAACTCGGCACCGCTGAACGTCACAGCGGGGCTGAAGGCCACCGAACTGCCGTCCTCGCTCCCCTCCTGGGTGAACGACAACTGCGGGTAGTCCTCCTCGGGGATCAGCCGGATCGAGAACTCCGACGATCCGGCCATGATCGTGGCCTCGCCCTCGTCGACAGAGAACTCCACGGCTCCGGCCGGCACGGCCCTGACCACGTCGGTGAGCAGGCGGGCCGGTGTCACCGCGGCTCCCCCGGCCGTCCCCAACACCTCGGCAGTCACCGACAACGTCAAGTCAAGATCACTACCGGTAACGGTGAGAACACCGTCCGCCAGCTCAAGATGAGCTCCTGTCAGTGCGGCGCGGCTCGAGCTGGCACCAGCTGCGGCCCGCACTGCCACCATCAACGCGTCCAACAGGGTGTCTCGCTCGCAACGGAACTTCATGCCCATGGTTTTCTTGCTTCTCCTCTAGCTGGATTCAAAGGGTGGTAGAGGACAGTAGGCACTGTGGATTGGGGATTCTGGTCGACTCACCCCGGAATCTCAGCGCTTTCGGTATGCCCAGGTTTGCCGTGCCAGTCAGTGGGCCGGCCCAGTTTCGCTGGGAAGGTGTTGATCTCGACGAAGTTGGGCACAGCTGTCCAGAGGTGGTGACGGATTGGTCCCCATGGTTCTCCCCTGGGACCGGTGGACCGGTTTCACGAGATTTCCCCTACTCGTTTCTGAAGATCCTGAACCTTGTCGAAGATCTCCTTGCGTTCGGTCATGTGGTGCTCGATCTTGCGCACGGCGTGGATGACGGTGGTGTGGTCGCGGTTGCCGAAGGCTCGGCCAATCTCGGGGTAGGACAGATCGGTCATGTTTCGGGTGACGTACATGGCGATCTGGCGGGCATCGACTAGTGGTCTGCGGCGGCTGCCTCCGGTGATTTGGTCGACTGAGAAGTTGAAGAGTTCAGCGGTGGCCTCAAGAATGCTCCTGACGGTGACCGGCGCCTTGACGGTGTTGTCTATCAAGTCGGCCAGGACACGCTTGGCGAGTTCGTAGGAACACCGTTGACCGGTGATATTGGCGTACGCGGTGACCTTGATAAGGGCGCCTTCGAGCTCGCGGATTGAGTCGGTGACGTTCTCAGCGATGAACGAGAGGACTTCAGAGGGAATCTCGATGGCCGCGGACTCAGCCTTCTTCTCGAGAATGGCCAGCCGGGTGACCAGGTCGGGAGGCTGGATGTCGGTGATAAGGCCTGACTTGAACCGGCTCCGGAGCCGGTCCTCGAGGGTGGGTATCGCGTCGGGAGAGCGATCAGAGGAAAGGACAATCTGTGCGCCGTTCTGCAGAAGGTCGTTGAACGTGTGGAAGAACTCCTCCTGCAGACCGTCCTTGCCCTCCATGAATTGGATGTCATCGACCAGCAGCACGTCGTTGCTCCGGTACAGGAGTTTGAACTCGGGCTGGGTGCTGTTGCGGATTGCCTGCACGAACTCGTTCAAGAAGGTCTCGCTGGTGACGTAGCGTACCTTGTAGGACGGGTAGTGGTTGTTCACGTAGTGGGCGATGGCCCTCAGCAGGTGGGTCTTTCCCAGACCGGAGTCTCCGTGGATGAGCAGCGGGTTGTACGGCCCGGCCGGGGTCTCGGCCACCGCGAGCGCGGCGGCGTGCGAGAACCGGTTGGAGGTGCCGGTCACGAACTGCTCGAAGGTCAGGCGGGTATCGGGCCCCGAGTCTCCATTCGCGCCTATGGCGCCCTGTTCCCGGTGGGTGTCGCGCAACGTCGGGACTTCGTTGGGCGGAGCCACAGCCTCCGCAACGGAGAAGTTGTCGCTCTCGTCCCAGTCAGGGTCGATCTCGATGCGGACCATCACGTCTGGCTCGGTCTCGTCGAGAGCGTCGGTGAGGAGATTGAAGTAGCGGCGTTCGATGCGGGCCTTCTGGAGGCTGGTCGGCACCACGATGGTCAGCGAGCCCTGGTCGAAGGCAGTTGCCCGGGCACCGCTGAAGGTGGTCCTCCAGACTGCATCGCTCACCTGGCTGCGGATGCTCTGGGCGCAGCTAGTCCAGATCCGCTCTGCTCCGGGGTCGGTGCTCACCTATCGATCTCCTTTCTCCACAGATTGATCCACAGTTGTGGACAGAGAGTTCTGTGGCCCGTAGTGGAGGAGGACCGGACCCAGACCAGATTGCGGTGGTGACCTGCGGAACGTAGCAGCATCCACATCGGTCGCAAGTCAGACGACAGAGGCCCGGTAAACGACTAGTTCAGACTGGATGACGTCCGGGTTAACTACGTATATGTAAGATATATAACATTGATGTTCTTTATCCCTCTGCGGGGTGGGGGCGCGGTCTATGGTCGGCTGCGGCCCGGTGGGCGGCGTGGTTGTCGTGACGCAGGGTCAGCCCTACGGTGGACCCACACCTGCCGTTCATCCACAGCATCGACCCGGATAACGGCTCTTGTGGCGTGCTCGAGCCGGAGCAGGCCGAGGAGGATTTCATGAAGCGCCCTTTTCAGCCGAATATACGAAAAAGGCATAAGAAACACGGTTTTCGGGCCAGAATGAGGACTCGCGGCGGGCGTGCGGTGTTGCGCACGCGTCGTCGCAAGGGGCGAAGTCGACTGGCCGCGTGAGTGGCTCGGCGATCAGCCGCAGCGTGAGTGACGGATTTCGAACGACCACCGCTCGACGCGGTCCCCTGAGGGTGTCTCATCATGCCGCCCCAGGAGCGTCCCGCGTACGGTTTGTAGTGCCGAAATCGGTGGGAACCGCGGTGGTGCGCAATCGAGCACGGCGCCGCGTGCGGGAGATTCTGCACGAGCTGGTCCGCGACCGAGTAGTGGTACTCGCAGATGGGGAGTACCGGCTGAGTATTTTCGCACCGCTGGAGACCTTGTCTGCGACAGAACTGCGGGCGACCGTGGGCGGATTGTTGAGGGACGTCCAGCGATGAGGCGGCCGCGGACTGCAGGAAGACGTCCAGCGATGAGGGGATTGGCGGCTCGGCTGAGCTGCCGTGCGATCCGGGAGTACCAGCTGGCTCGAATCGGGCACCCGCCGAAGTGCCGCTACACCCCATCCTGCTCCGCCTACGCCCTGGAGGCTGTTCAGCAGCACGGCGCGGTGCGGGGAGTGTGGCTGGCGGCTCGCCGCTTGATCCGGTGCCATCCGTGGGGATCCATGGGCTGGGATCCTGTCCCACTCAGGAAGACGGGCGATGTTTGATCCCCTGTTCGACGTCGTCACCGCGATTCTTGCCTGGTTCTACTCCCTCGTGCCGTCCTACGGGATGGCGATTGCCTTGCTGACGCTGACGGCCGTAGTCGCGGTGACCCCGCTCACGCTGAAGATGACACGGAACATGCTGCAGATGCAGCAGCATATGCCGGAGTTGAAGAAGCTCCAGAACCAGCACAAGGGCGACCGCCAGGCCATGAACGAGATCACCATGGCCTACTACAAGGAGCATGGGATCAATCCGGTCGGATGCCTGCTCCCGATGCTGGTCCAGGGCCCGATCTTCTTGGTGATGTACCGAGTCGTGGACGGGCTCACCAGGCGCACGACCGAGATAGGGACCCAACTCGGCTTCACGTCACGCCGCTATGCCGACAGCGTGTCCGGAGGGGTGCCCACCTACGCCGAGACCCCGATTGCACGCGGCGACCTGCCGTTCGATCCGGACTTCCTGTCGAGGGACAGCGATCTCTATGAGCATCTGAGCGCCGACGTCGAGATGGTCTCGTTGGGAGTCGATCTTTCCCGGAGCACTAGCACTGTGATCTCCGAGAGCATCGTTGCGGCTCTCCCCTATCTGCTGATGCTTCTCATCGTGCTGGTTACGAGCCTCTACCAGCAGCGCCAGATCCAGGGCCGGCAGAGCGGCGCGGCGGTCAACCCCCAGCAGCAGATGATGATGAAGCTGATCCCCTACATGCTGCCGGTGTTCTCATACGTGATGCCGGCGGCCGTCGTGACCTACTTCATCGTCTCGAACCTGGTCCGGATCGCGCAACAGGCCTATATCACACGGTCCTTCTACCGGGGTGAGGATTCCCTCGGGGCCCAGGTCGCCAAACAACGAGCTGAAGCCGCGACCGCCACCGACGACGCGCCTGAGGCCAAGCCCCGCTCGCCCAGGTCGATCACTGAGCGCAAGGGTGCACCCACGCCGAAGAGAGACGCGAAGCCGGCGCGCGCCAAGGCGCCGGCCCGGAAGCGAACTCAGGGTGATGCCAAGGCGCCGGCCCGGAAGCGAACTCAGGGTGACGCCGATGCGCCGGCCCGGAAGCGAACTCAGGGTGACGCCGATGCGCCGAGTCGGAAGCGAACTCAGGGTGACGCCGAGGCACCGGCTCGGAAGCGGACGACTGCAGAGGCCCGGCCGGCAACGAGGGGAGGACGGACCGGCAAGGCACCCTCTCGGGGCCGCTCCGGCAACCGGCCCAGCAGCGGCCGAGTCACACCGCCCGGCTCGGGCCCGAAGCGTCCCAGCCAGAACCGCAGCCGTAGCAAGAAGAAGAGGCGCTGAGCTTCGCGCCGCACGAAGGAGTCTTTGTTGGAATGGAATGGTTGGAGATCAGAGCAACAACGGTGGAGAGTGCTAAGGAGCAGGCGCTTGTCCATCTTGGCGTCGATGAGTCGGACGCTGAGTTCGAGGTGCTTGCAGAACCAAGGATGGGACTGTTCGGGAGGGTCAAGCAAGAGGCACGCGTGAGGGCTCGGGTGGTTCCCACGCCGGTGCGACCGAAAGACAGCAGAGGCCGGGGCCATAACAGCCGTCGATCGGGTTCGACGAGACGATCCGAGCCGGCGCGGGCTTCCAGCGAAGCGACGCCGGAACCCGTGGCTCGTTCTGGCCGCAAGGATTCCACTTCCCGAAATCGTCAACAACCTGCCAGTACTGCTAACGCTGAGAGCGGTGCTCCGGAGAGAACCCATGCAGGAAACCGCGGCACCCCCCACACGAAAGAGGATGAAAAATCAATGACAGTTGATCAAAATAGAGGTCCTTCACTCATGGAGCAGGCTGACCTGGCGGAGTCCTTCGTCCGAGGGATTGCGGAGGCATTGGGCATCGCCGTCACGTTCAAGCGGCATGACTTGGAGAACGGGATCATGCGAATCGAGGCCAACGGAGAGGGAATCGGGATCCTGATCGGTCGGCGGGGTGGGACAGCTCAGGCGATTGACGAGCTGGTTAGAACGGTGTTGCAACGATCGGGCGGAACCACAAGAGAGGGCAAGATCCGTATGGATATGGGCGGAATTCGAGCCCGCCGAGCCGCAGCCCTGGCAGCCTTCGCTCGGAAGGTCGCCGAGGAGTCCGCCCAGACACAGACGGAGATCGCCCTCGAGCCAATGAACCGGATGGATCGTAAGATTGTCCACGACGTTATTTCTGGCCTGGACAACGTGGAGAGTCGAAGCGAGGGAGAGGATCCGCACCGCCGGGTGATCATTGTAGCCGTTGCCGAGTGAGCATGTGACGCCGGGCCGTTCGCTAGCTGAGATAGATCCAGCACTTCTGGAGCGGCTGGATCGATCGTGGTCGCCGGCGCGAGCTGCCGGTGTCATGGGAAGCACCTCGATCGAAGCTCTGCGTTTGCACGCCGGTGGCTACATCCTGGACGAATGGCGGCAACTGCCCGAGGGACAGTTCGTGGACTGTGGGACTGGGGCAGGAGTATTGGGGGTGCTCCTAGCGCTGGAGCTACCGGGCTCTCGCTGGTGTCTGGTAGACGCGCGGGATCGACGGTGCGAGATGGCGCGGCGAGCGGTGGTTGCGGCGGGGCTCACGGAGCGGGTGACGGTGGAGCATGCCCTTGTGGATGAGATGGCTCGCGGGGAAGGTCGGGGAGGGTTTGATGGGGCGGTGGCGCGCTCATTTGGCCCCGTCCCAGAACTGGCAGAATGCGCCTTACCGCTGTTGAAGGCAAGCGGCTCGCTTGTTGTCTCCGTTTCTGCGTCAACTGCGCAACATTGGCAGCGGATGCCGCTGGCGACGCGGATGGGCTGTGAGATATCGGGGGGTTGGACGACACCGTACGGCAGCTATCTTGCCGTCACGCGATCAGGACCGATTCCTCCAGGGGTTCCCCGCCGCCGGCCGGCTCGGAATCGCTCTCCGCTTGGCTAGACACTTTCGAAGCGAGATGTTTCACGTGAAACGTGAGGGATGCTTGACTTCACCAAGGCGGTATGGAACCGTACCGAGAAGTCTCTGCGAGCACAGGGAGCCGAGGTCGTGGGCATGAAGGGACAAGCTGACAGAAGCCGCGCCCGGGTGTTCGCAGTCGCCAACCAGAAGGGCGGTGTGGGGAAGACGACCGCGACCGTGAACCTCTCGGCGTGCTTTGCTGAGAAGCAGCTCAAGACGCTCATCGTCGATCTCGATCCTCAGGCGAATGCGACTACCGGCGTGGGACTGGATCCACGGAATCTCGGTGGATCGATCTACGACGTCTTGCTCCAAAGTGTCGAGCTTGAAGAGATCATTGAGCCGACAATGATCAAGGGACTACACATCGCACCCTCCAATCTTGATCTTGCCGGTGCGGAAATCGAGCTGGTGCCGGCCCTTAGCCGGGAACGGAGACTCCGAGACGCCATGTCTGAAGCGCTCGCGGGTTACGACCTCGTCATGATCGACTGCCCGCCCTCGCTCGGATTACTGACGATCAATGGCCTGACCGCGGCTGACGAGGTCATTGTGCCAGTACAGACTGAGTATTTTGCGCTCGAGGGGTTGACTCAGCTTGTCAAGAACATAGGAATGGTGCAACGTAGTCTCAACCCCCGCTTGGAGTTGACCAAGCTCGTCCTCACCATGTATGACGCTCGTACGAACCTCTCACGGGATGTCGCTCGAGAGGTTCGAGCGCACTATGGGGACAAGGTTTGCTGGCAGGTTGTGCCGCGCACCGTCCGGCTCAGCGAGGCGCCGTCGTTCGGTCAGCCGATCATTCTCTACGATTCGTCATCCAAGGGCGCAAGAGCATTCCGCGACTTGGCAAAGGAGGTGCTCCGTGGCACGGCGTAGTGGTCTTGGGAAGGGGCTGGGAGCTCTGATCCCGACTGATCCGGATCCCGAGGAGCCGGCCTTTCAGGAGATCGACATCAGTCACATCGTTCCGAATCCCTACCAGCCGAGGGAGCACTTCGATGAGGAGATGCTTGTGTCGCTGGCCGCCTCAATAGCTGAGGTAGGGGTGGTGCAGCCGGTTATTGTACGGAAAGCATTGGAAGGATATGAAATTATTGCAGGCGAGCGCCGGTGGCGAGCTGCACAGCGAGCCGGCCTGCGCAATGTCCCTGCCCTGGTACGCGATGCGGACGATAAAGGAGCGCTGGAGGCTGCTGTCGTCGAGAACGTGCATCGCCAGGACTTGAATGCCCTTGAAGAAGCGGCCGGCTATCGCCAGTTGATGGACGACTTCGGTTTGACCCAGGAGGATGTTGCCGCTCGAGTCGGCCGGTCCCGCTCCGCGGTGGCGAACACCGTGAGGCTTCTGAACCTAGTCCCCGCGGTACAACGCCTTGTGGTTGAGGGCCAGCTCTCCGCCGGGCATGGTCGAGCACTGCTGACTTTTGAGGACGAGTCAGCTCAGCAGGCCTTGGCCGAGGAGATCGTTCGAGACGGTTTGACGGTACGGGAGACGGAGCGCCGGGCTGCTGAGATCCATGCGGCGTCAGCGCAGGACGCAACGCCAGACCCCGGCGATGATTCAGAACCCACCGCCGATGAAGTCAAGGCCGGAATCCTCGAACTCGAGGATCTTCTCTCGACCAGACTTGATACGCGGGTCTCGGTGAAGTTGGGCAAGAGCAGGGGCAGGATCACAATCCAGTTCAGCGGGCTCTCCGATCTGGAGCGGATCTACCGCCTGATCATCTGATCGAAGACTACCCGCTAGCCGTATTTCAGAGTATTTCATTGTAAACCTGGGTCGAGGCACCAGTCGGTTATCGCATCGGTGAGGGCTCGGGCAATGTGAGGGGCCCGAGGCACCACGATGTCTCCAGGTCCGATCCGGCACCACACGGCCGGCATCTTGGTCTCTCGGAGAATAGACAGTCGCATCGCCCTTGTCGGGGCCGGTTCAGCCAGCAGGGGTTCAAGCGCCGTCGAGCAACGCTGGGCTAGAGCCCGACCCCCGACCGACTCGAATCCGCTCATGGCGAAGTACGAGACACCGAAGTTGTCGATTGCCAGCATCACGCCCAGGTATATTTCGCCGTTCCACTGGTTGGAGATGCGAGCCTGGTGGCTGAGGTCGGGAGTGCTGAACGACAAGACGTCAGCTCCGAGTTGTCGCAGGCGACGCGCGACGGCCTGAACGATCACGGGCAGGTCGCCTGTGTCTCCCACCACTATCCGCCTGCCTTCCACCCGGTTCGGCTGGTGGCGGAGCCGCTCGTGCTCACGTACCTCAGCAATCGTCACACCGCTGGTGGTCCGCCTAGTAAGCCTGTTCAGTGCGTCGATGGTGGAACGGCCGACCAGGCCATCGTCAGCAAGACCCACGTTCTGCTGGAACTGCTGGATTGCCCTGTGGGTCCGGGGGCCGAGGATGCCGTCGACCCAGTGTGGGTCGAAGCCGAGTTGACCGAGCCTGCGCTGGAGATCCGCCACGTCATCGCCCCGCATCATCGGGTCGCGGTAGTAGAGGAGCCGATCACCGAGGCGATGGTCGGCCTCCACGAGGGCATTCCAGGACTGGGGACCGCAGATCCCGTCAACCACCAGGCCACGGTCGCTCTGAAAGCGGCGCAGCGAAGCCTCAGTCTCGGTGCCGAACTCCTGCGACTCCCCGTCGATGGCGTAACCAATCAGCGCCAGCCGGCGTTGGAGGTCGCGAACAGCGTCACCGGCGTCGCCGCGACGCAGCGGTAGGCCGTGAGGCGCGATTAGAGATACTCCGCGAGATCGTCCAGCAGAGCTGCCTTCGGCTTGGCTCCCACGACTCGCTTGGCGGGCTCTCCGCCGTCGAAGAGAATCATGGTCGGGATGCTCATGACTCCGAACCGGCGGGCGATGTCGGGGGCATCGTCCACGTTGAGCTTGGCCACCGTCAGCTTGCCTTGCTGCTCGGCGGCGATCTCTTCGAGAATCGGCGCGATCATCTTGCACGGTCCGCACCATTCGGCCCAGAAGTCCACGAGGATGGGAGTTGATGAGCCGTTGATCTCTTCGTCGAATGTCGTTGCGCTTAGGGTGATGGTTGGTCCTGACACGGTTTGTCCCCTTTTCTTCTCGTGCATCGTCGAGGACGGATCACTGGCTGTCGCGTAGCAGTCCTGGCTCGGCCACCCTACTTGGAGGCGCCCCGACTCACCGACCCCACGCGGGAGTGGAGGCTCTCTAGATACCTCTCGGCTTCGATCGCGGCCATGCATCCTGTCCCTGCGGCCGTGACGGCCTGACGGTAGTAGTCGTCCTGCACGTCTCCGCAGGCGAACACGCCTTCAACCGCGGTCCTGGTGGAGTTCGGCTCAGTAACGAGATAGCCGTTCTCCTTCGTCTCCAGCTGGCCCACGAAGAGGTCCGTGTTGGGCCGGTGACCGATGGCGATGAAGCAACCCGTCACGTCCAGGACCGACGTGTCTCCGGTCTTGGTGTCGCGGATCCGCAAACCGGTGAGAGCATGCTCGCCCAGATACTCCTCCACGACGGTGTTCCACATGAAGTCGATTCGTTCGTTGTCGAAGGCGCGCTGTTGCATGATCTTGGATGCCCGCAGAGCGTCGCGCCGGTGAATGATGGTGACTCGTGACGCGAATCGGGTGAGGAAAGTCGATTCCTCCATCGCCGAGTCGCCCCCTCCGACCACTGCGATGTGCTGGTCGCGGAAGAAGAATCCGTCGCAGGTGGCGCAGGTCGAAAGCCCGTGCCCGACCAACTCGATCTCGCGGTCGAGGCCCAGCATGATCGACTGCGCTCCGGTCGACACGATCACGGTCCAGGCCCTCAGAGTCGGATCCGTAGCAGTGGCATCGCCGGTCCAGATGCCGTAGGGCTGCTCCGCGAAGTCCACCCGGGAGGCCTTCACCGTGTGGATCTGGGCGCCGAAACGGACCGCTTGGTCGCGGAATCGTTGCATCAGTTCCGGCCCCATCACACCGTCGGGGAATCCGGGGTAGTTCTCCACGTCGGTGGTGAGCATGAGCTGCCCGCCCGGTTGATCACTCGTCGAGCTTGGCTCGCCCTCCAGGACCACCGGGTGGAGGTTGGCCCGGGCCGCGTATATGGCCGCGGTGAGCCCGGCCGGGCCAGATCCGATGATGGCCACCTCCACCTCGCGCCCGGCGCGCTCGTCAAGGCTCATCTCCTCCCACGCTCCTTCCATCATTCGAGTATCGGATCACCAGCGGTGGTCGCGTCTCAAGACACCGCCTCGATCACACCATAAAGCACCACGCCCACGATGATCAGAGCGTCGATGATCAACGCGACATAGACGGGCCGTGCCGATCCGGCCCGGGCTCGCCAGGCACCGAGTCCGATGACCGAGACGAGCAACCCGATGAATCCGTGGGCCGCCCATGTGGCCGAACCGACTCCGGCACCAATAGGCAGGTACGCGTCGGCCAGACGCACGGCGACGATGGCGAGCAACACCACCGCTGCGACGGCCGCAACCGCAGCCACCAGGCAATAGACGACTGCCCGAAGCACAAACACGGCCCGATCGGTGGTCTGTACCCGCACTGCATCGACGACCTCGACGATCTTGTCGGCGACAGTTGCCGGCCAGTCGTCGGATCCGAGACTCAACGCGGGCCGGTCGCGGGGGGTGGACTCGGCATCGGCCATGGACGTCCAGCCTAGAGGCCGAACGAATGGACACATATCGGCGCTCGTTCCTGAAGGCCTTGCTTCAGGAACCGTCAGATTGGTCCTGTTCGTAGGTCCCGGTCTCGCAACTGGGCGGCGCCGCGTAGATGATGATGGCGGTGCCGTCAGCTCTGCGAGCGAATCGGGCATCGAAGATGAGAGGATCCTCAGCTCCGACCGTGGCGACGAACGGTTGCCCTGTCTCGACATCCAACTCGAGCACCTTGTTCTGCACTGCCGCGGAGCACATCCCGGAGTCCGCCGTCGCTCCATCCTCGAGCGCGGCGGACCAGCGCGCCGCGACATTGTCGAAGAGCGACTCGAGGTTCTCGAACGCGCCCAGATCAACGACCGGCCCGGTTGCTTCGTCGGCCGTGCGCCGTTCCTCTTCGGCGCTCGCCGTCGGCGTATCCGCGGTTTCCTCCGCGGGTGCTTCCATGGCCGACTCCGCCTCGGCCGCAGCGGCTTCAGCCGCGGCCGAGGCGGCCTCAAGCTCGGCCTCAAGCTCGGCAATTGCGGCGTCGTCCGCCGTTTCGGCCGCACCCATTGCGGCCTCTAACTCTGCCATGGGTTCCTCTTCGGGCATCTCGACGAAAGCAGCGGTGCTCGTAGGGGCCGGTGCTGCCTCGGCCATGGGTTCCTCCTCGGCCATGGGTTCCTCCTCGGCCATGGGTTCCTCCTCGGCCATGGGTTCCTCCTCGGCCATGGCTGCTTCTTCGGCTGGCTCGGCCGCGTCGGCGGCAGCCACCTCGGTTGGAGCCGCGGCCGCTTCAGCCGATTCGGTTGGAGCCGCGGCCATATCAGCCGATTCGTCGCCGCCCCTGCTGGCGATCAGGCCCGCGCTAACGACGGCGGCGAGAAGGACGGCCGCCGCGGCCACCGCGAGCAGCGTCTCGCGGCGCCGGTGGATCGGAACGATCCTGGCTTCGCGTCGTTGAGCGGTCTCAGCATCGGCTGCTGCGAGCGCGGCGCCGATCATCTGGTCCCGCAGTTCCGCGGGCATGGGCGCAACCGGCGCCGCCACCGCGTCGCGCACCGATCGCAGCTGCTCGACCCGCGCCATCAGCACGTCGTCCTGCTCGACCTCGGCGATCTCCGCGGGGGTTGCTTCACCGTCGAGATAGGCCGAGACGAGTTCGTCTGCGCGGAGTTGTTCGTCACTCATGATTGCTTGCCTCGTCGTTTCGACGTTCCGCAGCGTCGTGGTGGTTCCCGCCGTTGGCTCGCATCGCCTCCGCCAGCCGGGCTC
>VXNG01000201.1 GCA_009840695.1 Acidimicrobiaceae bacterium | reverse complement strand
ACCCGGATCCCCTCGGCGTAGTAGGAGAACCCCTCGTCGCCGGGCGGGGGGCCCCCCCGCCCCCCCCCCCCCCCCCCCCCCCCCCCCCCCCCCCCCCCGCAGTCAGGCTCGCGTCAAGCTCAGGACGGCTTGACCAGCGTCGGGTCGAGCTCGATGTTCTCGCGGACGGCCCAGTCCCCATCCTGCACGTGGATCACCGCCATCACAGGCGACAGCAGGTTGCCCACGCTGTTGAGGTTCATGTTGGAGGTGGTGCCGTGGTAGTCGATCTCGTTGCCGGCGTCGAGCTCGGCCAGACCCTGGGCGTAGGTGAACACCTCGACGCCCGGCGGGTTGGCGATCTCGGGGATCGCGGCGGCCACGGCCGCGCCGTCGGTAGTGCCGGCCTTCGCCATGGCGAGGCCCAAGACGATGTACTGGTCATACTGCCAGGCGTCGTAGAAGGCGATCTCCGGCGGGTCGCCGATCTTCTCCTCAAAACGGGGCACGTAGGCGTCCCAGGCCGGGTTGTTCACGGTGTCGTAGGCGGTGGCGCCCACGATCGCTGAGGCTCCCTCCACGCCGCTGATGATCTCGGCGATCTCCGGGCTGAGAAGGTCGGTCGTCAGGATCAGGGGAATGTCGGCGTAGCCGCGGCGCTGCCACTCGTTCAGCAGGGGCACTCCCGTCTCGAAGCCGGCTGCGATGTAGACGGCGTCGGGGCCCGACTCGAAGGCCTGGGCGACCTGGGCCGCGTAGGTGGTCTCGCCGGCGTTGAAGCGGACATCCGCGGTGACGGAGCCGCCCATCTGCTCGGTGAAGACGGCCTTGAAGACATTGGCGGGGCTCTCAGTGCCCTCGCTCAACTCGACCAGCATGGCCACGTTGCGGTAGCCCTCGTCGCGGGCCACCTGGGCGCCGACGATGCCGTTGTCGGTGTCGGAGGGGATGATCCGGAACACCATGTCGCCGCCGGTGTTGTCGAGCTCGGTGGTGCCGCAGGTGCTGCAGATCGTTGGGATCTGCAGCTCGTGCACCGTGTCGAAGATGGCGATCATGCCGTCGGACTCGATGCCGCCCAGCGCGTGGATCCCGTCGACCTCGGTCAGCTCGGCGAAGCCCGACACCGCGCCCTCAGGCGTGGATCCGTTGTCCTCCACGATCAACTCGACGTCGCGGCCGAGCACGCCGCCGCCCGCGTTGAGCTCCTCGACGGCCACTTCGGCCGCGGCCAAGGCCCAGTGGCCCCAAGGGCCGTAGTCCCCGGACTGCCCGTTGAGGAATCCCAGCTTGACTGGTCCCTCTTCGGCGTCACCACTGTCTCCGCTACATGCCGCGGCCACTAGGCCGACTGCGAGCAGCGCCACGAGAATGCGCTTCACTGTGTGTCTCCTTTTGCGATTACTGGGGTCCCGGCGGACCCAGTCCCCGTATGCCAGCCCATAGCGTTGCACTAATTCCGCCGCCTAGCCAGTCCGGAGCCAAATTGTCTGACAGAAAGACGACTCAACCGTGGACCCAACTCGACTACACGACCGCCACGGCGGCCAACGCGCTGAGCCCCGACGCGCTCGACGGGTTCCTCGCTCAGCGCCACGACGGCCGGCTGGCCACGATTCGCTCCGACGGCTGGCCGCACGTGACGCCGATCTGGTTTCTCTGGCAGGAACCGGTGCTCCGGTTCTCGCTCGGCACCAGCCGGCTGCACCTGTCCAACCTCGTGCGCGACGATCGGGCGACCTTCTGCGTGGGAGAGGACCTCGAGCGCGACGGTTCGGGCCGCGGGACGATCGCCGCAGTGGCCTTCGGACGGGCAGCCATCACGACAATGCAGGACGATGAGCCCTTCGTGCGTTCTACAACCGAGGCGGTCCTCGGGCGCTACCGGCCCACCGATGAGGCGATCGTGTGGGCCGAGGACCGGGCAGTCGTCACCCTCGCTCCCCACCGGTGGCTGACGTGGGCCAGTCCGCCGACCGCTCCGGCTCAGGAATCGGCCCCGTCCCCGTAGACGGCGGCCAGGAAGGCTCTGAGGGCATCGTTGACCGCGTCGGGGCTCTCGAGGTTCACATTGTGGCCGGCGCCGGGGATCGACACCAGGGAGGCCGACGGCACGGCGGCGACCGTCCTGCGTGCGTCCTCGATCGGGATCGCCTCGTCGGCATCGCCGTGGATGGCCAGCGTCGGCACCTTGATGTCCGCGAGCCGGTCGCTTATGTCGTCCTGCATGATCCAGGAGCAGACCTCGTGATACACGGCGGCGCCGCGATACTCAGACCAGCGGCCCACCCAGCGGCTCACCAGCTCAGGCCGGGTCCGGCGAGTCGAGTCCGAGAAACAGATGCGGGCCTCGTCCAGTGCCATCTCGGTACCGACCCGGTGGGCGCGGAGCAGGGAGCGGTAGTGCCGCTCCCAGCCGGCCTGGTCGGCCTCTGAGTAGGCCAGGCCGCTGCTGGCGATCAGCGCCGCGCCGTCGACACGGTCCGGATGGCCCAGCGCCAAACGCAGCGCCATCCACCCGCCCATCGACATGCCCACGATCACGCAGCGGTCGATCGCCAGGCTGTCCAAGAGCCGCAGGCAGTCGTCGGCCAGGTCGTAGAGGTCGTACGGGCCCTCCCACCGGTGGCTGCGGGCGCGATGGTCGAAGGCCACGGCCCGGTAGGCGTCACTGAGTGCCTCCAGCTGGGGCTCGAACATCGTGCGGTCCATCATCGAGCCGTGGCTGAAGACCACCGCCGGGCCCTGGCCCGCCTCGTCGTAGGCCACCCCGGCCGCCTCCTTGGAGATCGTGGGTCCTGCCACTCGTGGCCTCCATCGGTTGGCCTCGACACCTGCGCCCGGCGCGACAGAGTCATACACTCCCGCCGTGGCCAAGAACAAGCCCCAGGTGGTCCCACTCTCGTCCGTGCCGGTGCGCGCTCCGGAGGACGCTCCCACGAAGGTCCGGATCGCCAGGATGATCACCAACGCCCGCTGCGGGTCCAACATGCTGCTGGGCGTCGCCTGGATGCAGCCCGGCGAGAGCACGAACCGCTGGTCGACGCAGGCCGACGACGAGCTCCAGCCCAACGACCACCACTACGGGTACCTGGAGGAGGTCTACTTCATCCTCCACGGCAACTTCCGCCTCACCTGGGACGAGGGCGTCCTCGAGTTCGGGCCGGACGACGCGGTCTACCTCCCGGCCGGCTGGCAGTACCAGCTCGAGTGCGTCGGCGACGTGCCGGGGATGCTGGTCTACGGATTCTCGCCCACCCCCGAGTAGGCGCCCCAGCGTCCGCAGGGGCCGGGTCGATGAGATACGGGGTCACGCTGCAGGCCGTGGCCGAGCCTGCCGAGTTCGTGGAGCTGGTCCGCTGGATCGAGCGGCTGGGCTATGACGATCTCTGGATCGGCGACTCCTCGATGCATTGTGGAGACGTCTACGTGTACGCCGCGCTGGCCCTGCAGGCCACATCCCGCCTGAGGGTCGGCACGTCGGTCACCAACCCGCTGACCCGCCACACCGGTATCACCGCCAACGCCTTCCGGTCGCTGGACCAGCTCGGCCCCGGACGGGTCGTCTGCGGGACAGGCGTGGGCGAGAGGCCCCTGATGGAGCTGGGCTACCCGAGGGCCAAGCTGTCGACGCTGGTGGAGCACATGGACGCCATGCGCCGGCTCTGGCGGGGCGAGACCGTGGACGCTCAGATCGGCAGGCAGCGGCTGCTGGGGTCGCACCTGCGGTCGGCCGCGGGCTCCATACCGATCTTCGTCTCGGCTTCAGGCCCCCGCACGCTCGAGACCGCGGGCCGGCACGCCGACGGCGTCCTCATGCTCGTCGGGCTGTGGTCGGAGCCGCTGGGGCGAGCCCTCGAACAGCTCAGGCGAGGACGGCGCGACAGCGCGGCTCCCCACTTCGAGACCGTCTGTTGCCTCTACGGGTCGGTCGACGACGACGAGACGGCTGCCATCGAGTCGGCCCGGTCCATCGTGGCGTGGCTGGCCAGGGCTTCACCGCCGGCGGCTCGCGCCGCGGGCATGCCCGACGATCTGATCGACTTGGTCAGCGCCAACTACAGCGGCCGCGAGTTCCAGGAGGCCCGGCGAGCCGCCGCAGTCGTGCCTGACGCGGTCGTTCAGCAGGTGGCCTTCGCCGGCGGCCCCAGGTACGCCGAGGACAAGCTGGCCTGGCTGGACTCGGCCGGGATCGACACCGTGAATCTCGGTCCCCTGGCCGAGGACCCTCGCCCGACGATCGCGGCCGTGGCCGAGATCGCCGGACTGGAGGCCGCCGGGTGAGCGAGGCCGATCGGAGGGCGGCATGGTCATGGTCCCAAGCGTCTGACATATAGTTGCACCGTCGCAAGCCGAGCCGAATGGGGGAGGCCATGAGCAACGCGCTGCGCCAGTACTGGCACCCGGTGGCCGCCGTGGAGGAACTCGACGGCGGCCCGATCAAGACCACGCTCCTCGACGAGGACCTGGTGGTGTTCCGCTCCGGCGGAGAGGTGCACGCCCTCCAGGACCTCTGCATACACCGGGGCACGCCGCTGTCGCTGGGATCGGTGAACGCCGAGGGCTGCATCGTGTGCCCCTACCACGGCTGGACGTACGACACCAGCGGCAAGTGCGTGCACATCCCGTCCCAGCCGGCCGACCGGCAGCGGATCCCGTCGCAGGCGAGGGTGCCCGCCTACCGCACCGCGGAGCACTACGGGCTCGTCTACGTGGCCCTCGAGGAGCCGGTGGCGCCGGTGCCGGAGTTCCCCGAGTACTACGACGACGGCTTCAACATGATCAGGCCGGGCGAGTGGACTTGGGAAGCCAGCGCGGCCCGCTTCGTGGAGAACGCCATCGACACGTCGCACCTGCCCATCGTCCATCCGGGTCTGCTGGCCGACGCCTCGGCCACGGTGATCGCTCCCTTCGACATGGAGGAGACCGACCGGGGCTACGCCTTCTCAGCCAGACGCCACGACGTGGACGAGGCCATGTTCGGCGACGCCGACGAGCTGGTCACCCAGAAGACGTGGGTGGAGATCCCCTTCAGCTGGCGCCTGCTGATAACCGCCGAGTCCCAGAGCACGGTGGTGTTCATCGCCAACCAGCCGGTCTCGCTCAAGAAGGTCCGCTTCTGGGAGTACGTCGGCATCAAGGGCCGCCAGGACCAGACCGACGACGAGATCATCGCCTTCCACCAGAAGGTCATCGAGCAGGACCGCCACATCGTCGAGCACCAGAAGCCCGAGATGCTGCCGCTTGACATCACCGCAGAACTGCACCTCAGAGTGGCCGACGAGCCCGCCCTCGAGTACCGGCGCCGCCTGGCGGAGGTGGCCGGAGCCGAATACGCCTGACGGAGCAGCCACAGCGCACATCAGAAAGGAGCGCGCCCCATGTCGACCGCGATGAGCCTGGAATGGCCCACCGAAGACTTCAGCCGTATCCCGTTCGCCGCCTACCTCGACGAGGAGATATACGTGGAGGAGCAGGAGCGGATCTTTCGGGGCCCGACCTGGTCGTACCTGGCCCTTGAGGCCGAGATCCCCGATCCCGGCGACTTCATCACCACCTACGTGGGCGACACGCCGGTGCTGGTCAACCGCCAGCGGGACGGCAAGGTCTCCGCGTTCGTCAACCGCTGCATGCACCGCGGTTCGATGCTCAAGCGCGAGTGCAGGGGAAACGCCACCATGCACACGTGCCTGTACCACCAGTGGGCCTACGACCTCACGGGCCAGCTGCGTGCGGTGCCGTTCGCCAAGGGACACATGGGCCGCGGCGGGCTGCCGCCGGACTTCGACATCAAGTCGGTGAAACTCACGTCGCTGCACGTGGAGAGCTACGGGGGCGTGGTGTTCGGGACGTTCTCCGACGAGACCGAGCCGCTGGCCGACTACCTGGGCGCCAATGTGCGGGCCGAGCTCGACCGGGTGTTCAACCGGCCCCTCAACCTGCTCGGCTACCAGCGCCAGCGCATTCTCGGCAACTGGAAGCTCTACAACGACAACGTGCGAGACCCGAACCACGGCGCGCTGCTGCACATGTTCCACGCCACCTTCGGCCTGTACCGGCCGACCCAGCGCGGCGGGGTGAGGCTGGACGACCGCGGCCGCCACAACATCAGCTACTCCATGATGGGAACCAGCGACGACGAGGCCGACGCCGAAGCGTTCGCCGGCACCCAGAAGGTCTTCGACAAGGGATTCCGGCTCGAGGACCCGTCGATGCTGCAGTACGACAAGGAGTTCCCAGACGACGTGTCGCTTACCATCCTGTCGATCTTCCCCAACATGGTCGTGCAGCAGATAACCAACAGCCTCTGCACCCGCCAGATCCAGACCCGGGGGCCGGGGGAGCTGGAGCTGTACTGGACCTACTTCGGCTACGCCGACGACGACGAGGAGATGACCCGCCATCGTCTCAACCAGGCCAATCTGGTCGGCCCGGGCGGGCTGATCTCCATGGAGGACGGCGAGGCGGTCGAGATGGTCCACCGGGCCGTCAAGCGCGAGCAGGACGAGCACGGCATCGTCGAGATCGGCGGCAAGGGCGAGATCGGGGACCACGACTACCTGGTGACCGAGATCCCGATCCGGGGGTTCTGGTCGTACTACTACGAGCTCATGGGAATCGAGACCGAGCAGGCGGCCTGATGGGCGCCATGAGCGAGCACGAGGCGATCAACGAGCACGACGCCATCATCAACCTGATGGCGGACTACGTGCACCTGATAGACGAGGACCGCCTGGAGGAATGGGTGGAGCTCTTCACCGACGACTGCACCTACAAGATCCTGTCGCGCGAGAACGTCGAGGCGGGCTATCCCCTCGAGCTGATGTCTTGCCACAGCAAGGGGATGCTGCGGGACCGGGTCGTGTCGCTGCGCGAGGCCAACCTCTACAACCTCCACACCGACAAGCACGTCCTCAGCGTGGTCCGGGTGCAGGGCTCCGACGCCGGCGTGTGGTCGGTGCAGGCCAACTTCTCGGTGTACCAGTCCACCCTCGACGGCGAGACCGACCTGTTCGCGGTCGGCACCTACCGCGACAAGGTGGTCTTCGACAACGGCCACCCGCTGTTCGCGGAGAAGATCGTCGTCAACGACACCTTCGCCGTCGCGCGGATGCTCTCAACCCCCATCTAGGCCGCGAACCGGGTCGAGAATCAACCCCTATCTGATCTACTCCTGCCAGCGGCTGTAGCGGGGGTCGTCTTCGAAGAAGGCCCGGTACATGCCGTCGAACGCGAGCCACTGGAGGTCGATGCTGCGCCGGACCGCGTTCCATACCCGGGTCCGGGTGTAGTCGTCGTTGGCGTAGCGGCGCACGATCGCGGGACCGATGTCGCCGTGGTCCTCCTCGATCTCGGAGGCGTGGATCTCCCAATACGTCAGACCCTCCGTGCCCCGGGTGTACCCGTAGTCGTTGACGAACGACTCGATGAGCATGTCGTTGCGCTTGGCCGACGCGCCCTCGATGAAGGCGATACCGGCGATGGCCGCGATCCAGTCACCCTTGAAGGCGTTGAAGTAACGCCACTGCTCGAACGCGGCCGTCTCCGGCATGGCGTCGGTGGCCATCATCTCCTCCGCCGACAGGCCGAGCGTGGCGCACCAGTTGAAGTAGATCTGGAGGTGGTGGCCGGTGCCCGAATGGCTGCCGGTGGCCTCCTCCATCAGCACGTCGTCGAACCACAGGTGCTCGATGTCGGGGTCGCCCTCGGGCGCGTAGGCGTACACCGCGCAGTGCGGGCGAGGGTTGGGCTTGGGCCCGACGAAGAAGAACTGCCGGGCGAAGCCCCTCAGGGACTTGCGGGAGGCGTTCCCCTCGCAGATGGCACTCACCAGGGGGTGGAACTTGATGTGCTCGGCCTCGACGGTCTCGTCGATGCGTCGCAGTAGGTCGTCGGTTTCAGCAGACATGGGGCGGCACCCTAGCGGGGGCCGTCACGACGCCCTTTGTCGGGCGCTTGCCGATTCCCGCGGCGCGGCTGGGTCAGCCGCGTAGCTCGACGCCCTCGAGGGGCTCCGAGCCGAGACGGCCGGCCAAGAACTGGGTGACGATGGCGTTGAAGGTGTCGGGCCGCTCGAAATAGGGAGCGTGGGCCGCGTCGTCCATGATCGCCAGGCGCGACCCATCGAGCAACTGGTGGGCAGCCTCGCCCATCGCCAGGGGGAAGCCCAGATCCTCGCGGCCCCACACCAGCAGCACCGGGAACCGGCCACTCAGGGCCGCGAGCCGTTCGCCCACCACGTCATCGTCGATGCGGTTGGCGAAGTAGTCGGCGACCCGCTCGAACCCCTCGGCCGCGCCCGGCGAGTTGTTGATACGCACCTCTTCGCGGTGCAACTCGTCGGTGACGAGGCTGTCGTCATGGATCACCGAATGGAGCTTGCGGTCGACCATCTCGGGCGTGGTGTCGCCGATGAGGCCCGCGGTGCGCTCCCTTGCCTCCTGCCCGATCGGGGCCATGCCCAATGTTCCCACCATCACCAGCCCGGCCACCCGCTCGGGTATCTCGCAAGCCACCGTGGCCAGGACATGGCCGCCCAACGACGTGCCCACCAGGTACACCTCACCTGCTCCGACCTCGTCGAGCACGGCCCGGGCGAAGGTCGCATAGTTGGGCACGGAATGGTCGAAGCGGCTGCCCTTCTCGGCCAGTCCGTGACCCGGCAGGTCAATGGCGTAGGCGTGGTAGCCCGCCTCGGCGAGGGCCTCGAGATTCAGACGCCACCGGTCGGCTCGGGCCCCGACGCCGTGGACCAGCAGCATGGTCTTGTCGCCTCGACCGGCCTCGAGGACGCGTGTAAGGGTCCCGGCCGCGCCGAGGGGGTACTGGATCACGGGACGTTCCTCCTTCTCGCTCGGCCTCTAAGAACTGGTCAGCTTGATTCCTGTGCGGCCGTCTCAGCGAGTTCGTCGAGCTGGGCCAGCAGGTCGCGCTCGCCATTGGTGTCGAAGTCGCGCGGATCCGGCTGGGCGGCCTCGCCGCCGTTGTAGATCAGGTCGTAGGTGATGTCCGACGGGCAGATGGTCTGGGCCCGCTCGTACGGCCGGCGCTGAGCCAGCACCTCATCGTCGAAGACCTGCACCTCGCCCCGCAGGATCACTGTCTCTATGCGCCGCTTGTCCTGAAGCACCCGGATGTCGGCGAGCGGATCACCGTCGACGACGATGATGTCGGCGCCCTTGCCGGCGACCAGCGAGCCGACATCGTTCTCGTCGCCCAGCACGATCGCGCAGTCGTGGGTGGCCGCCTTGATGGCTTCCAGGGCAGTCATGCCCGCGTAGCGCATCAGCAACTCGAGCTCGCGGGCGTGCCAGTCGCCGTAGGGGGTGGCTGAGAACCCGGTATCGGTGCCGGTGATGATGGGCACCCCGGCCTCGCGGGCCTTGTTGAGGCAGCCCGCGGTGTCGTCGAGGAGGCGGGAGTAGGCGTTGCGGGTCTCGGCCGGAACCCCGGCTGCGCCTCCGAACTCGCCCAGGTTGCCCAGCAGCAGCAGGGCCGGCGCCAGCGGGATCTGCGAGTCGGCCAGCCGCTCGATCGTGTCGTCGCGCAGGGTGTTGCCGTGCATGATCCAGTCGAGTTCCGCGGCCACCGCGGAGTCCACGTTGTTGGAGCCGCGGGCATGCATGGTGATGCACTTGTTGAGGCGGTGGGCAGCGTCGGACATGGCCTTGATCTCATCGCGCGAGAAGGCCTCGAAGTCACCGAGCACGCTGTCGCCGATCTTGATCAGGTCGACTCCGTTCTTGACCTGGTGGCGGACCTCGGTGACCATCTCGTCGGCGGTGTTGACCACCTTGCCGATACTCGAGTCGGGCACGCCCACCGACGACGGGTACCAGTCGCTTATTCCATTGCTGGTGGACAGGAACCGGCCCGCGGTCTTCATGCGGGGGCCCTGTATGAGGCCCTCGGCGATGCCCTCGCGGATGCCCACTCCGATGAAGTAGCTGCCGCCAGGATCAGAGATGCCAGTCACGCCGGCCCGCAGGACCTTGGTGATGTTCCAGGCCGAGCGCAGGGTGCGCAGCTCGTGGCTGGTGTAGAGGTCCTGCTCCTCCTGCATCCGGGTCTCGCCGAAGGACGTGTGGCAGTGAGCGTCGATGAGGCCCGGCATGACCGTCTTGCCGGTCGCATCGATGCGTACCACGTCATCGCCGCGCGGTATCGACTCGTCGCCGACACCGGTGCCGACCGCCTCGATCGTCTCGTCCTTCACCAGAACCGAGCAGTCCTCGACCGCGGGGGAGCCGGTGCCGTCTATGACGGTTCCGCCGCTGATCAAGATCCACGAACTCATGGCTACCTCCTGAGTGCCGGGACGGGTGTTCGGACCATACCGCAGCGCCCGATCCGGAATCGATTCGGAGCCCGCCGAGGATGCGGGAGGTGCCGGCGAGCGGTGTGATAATGGGCTCATGACAACCCAGCCGTCCGACATGACCAGACTCCCGCTGCTTGCCGACCGTGCCGGTCTCAGTGAGTCCCAGCAAGCAGTCTTCGACTGGATCGTTGAGAGCCGCGGCACGATGATCCGCCCCTACGAAGTGCTGTTGCACCTGCCCAAAATGGCCCGGCCCGCGGCCGAGCTGGGTCACCAGATCCGCTACGAGGGCGCGCTCAGCGACCACGACCGGGAGTTGGCCATCATCACAACGGCGGTGGCCCACGCCTGCGGCTTCGAGTGGGACACCCACGTCGGGCTGGCCCGGGCGGCCGGCGTGGCCGAGGCGACGATCACGGCCGTGCGAGACGGTGAGGGCACCGTTGAGCCGCCCGGTGATGCAGTTGTCGGCTTCGTGCGGGAGACGTGTGCCGCTTCCAGGGTGTCGGACGCCACGTACTCCGCGGCTCGTGACCGTTTGGGCGCCTCCGGCGTCGTGGAGTTGACCACGCTCGTGGGCTACTACACCCTGCTCGCCTTCGTCATAAACCTGGCAGAGCCGGAGGACCCCGCCGTGCCATGACCGTGCGGTGGCGGCTCCTGGCCAGGAGGTCAGGCCAGGCCGGCGAAGTCCACCTGGTTGGTGGTGAACCAGGCCATGAACCCGTGGTCGGCCACCATGTTGTGGCCGTTCATGGCCGCGCTGGCGTCGGAGCCGAGCATGACCAGCGTGCGGGCGATGTCGACTGGGGTGAGGATGCCGGCGGACTGGTCCACCATCCAGTCGATGACCTTCTCGGTCATGTGGCGGCGGAAGTCGTGCAGCAGGGGAGTGTCGATCACCCCGGGGCAGACGCTGTTGGTGCGCACGCCGTGGTCGAGGTAGCTGCGGCGCGAGCCGTGCATGGTCCAGACCTGAGCGACCTCCTTGGAGAACTCGTAGGGCGCGGGGTCGACCAGCTCGCCGTGCTCCGCGATCCAGGCCAGGGCCTCGTCCCAGCCGTCGACGGCGATCAGCTCGGAGATCTCGGCCAGGTGCTGGGGCCAGCGCTGCCCGGCCACCGAAGCGGTGTTGACGATGGCGCCGCCACGGTTCATGGTGGGCAGCAGACCCTCGCTGAGGCGTCGCAGGCCCAGGTAGTTGACCCGCATCACGAAGTCCGAGGAGTGCACCCCGGCCACGCCGGCGTTGTTGAACAGCACGTGCACTCCCGGGCCGATGGCCTCGCAGGCCGCGTCGATCGAGTCGGGGTCGCTCAGGTCGGCGGCCACATAGGCGGTGGCCGGTCCGGTGGGCTCGTTGCGGTCGATCACGGTCAGGTCGGTGCAGCCCGCCTCGGCCAGCAGCTCCACCGCGGCCGCGCCCACGCCGCTAGCGCCCCCGGTGAGAACCACCTTCTTGCCTTCGTAGCTGAACAGACTTGACGGCGACTCGGACACGGTAGGACTCCTTGTGGGCTCGGCCGGCCGTCCGGACGGTCGGTTCAGGTCGGGGTGAAGGCTAGGTGGGCTTCGAGCAGACCGTGGACGAAGGCGTTGGGCATCTCCACCTGCGGCGTCCCCTCGATGCGCTCGATGCGGGCCACCCGCTCCAGCAGCCGCTCGAAGAAGACCTGGATCTCCAGGCGGGCCAGGGCCGCACCCAGGCAGAAGTGGGTGCCGAAGCCGAAGGCGATGTGGTTGTTGGGGGTGCGGGTGACGTCGTAGCTCTCGGGATCCTGGAAATGGGCGGGATCGCGGTTGGCCGACGGGTACATCATGACCAGCTGCTGGCCCTTGCGGACGGTCTGTCCCCCCAGCTCGGTGTCGGCGGCGGCCGTGCGGCACATGTTGTGGATGGGCGTGACCCAGCGGATGAACTCCTCCACCGCGGTCTCCATGTCGGCCCCGGCCTTCAGCGTGTCCCACGCCTCGGGACGGTCGGCCAGATCAAGCAGCGTGCGGGCGATCACGGTGCGGGTGGTCTCGGCCCCGCCGTCGAGCAGCAGAAGCGAGTCGGACACGATCTGGTCCAGCCCGAAGGGTGAGCCGCCCACCATCCCGTTGCCGTCGGACTCAACCTCGATCCAGCGCGACATCAAGTCACCGGCCGGGCATCCCTGCTTGTCGGTGTACAGCTCGGTAGCGGCCACTGCGAACTCCAGCACCGCCTCGACGCCTTCCTGGCTGCGGTACCGCGGACCTCCGCCGGTGGCGATCGAGGCCTCCGACCAGTGCTTGAGCTTCGGCCACATGTTCTCGTCGAAACCCAGCACCAGGCCGATCATCTTGGCCGGCAGGGGCGCGGCCAGCTCGTTCACGATCTCGGCCCGGCCCTGCTCGATCACCGGATCGAGCAACCCGTCGACGGTCTCGGTGATGTGGCCGCGCCACCGCTGCACGGCCCGGGGAGTGAAGCGGCGCGAAACCAGCGAGCGCCGGGCCTGGTGCAGCGGGTCGTCGGTGCCGATGATCGACTGGTCGGCGGGGAGGTTGGGCCGGTAGCCGCCCTTCTGGCGGTCGGAGCTGACGAACAGCTGCTTGTCCTTCTCCACCGCCACTATGTCGTCGTAGCGGGTGAGCACCCACAGCTCGTTGATGTCGTCCCAGTGGCACGGCGAGTTCTCCCGCAGCCAGGCGTAGCGGGAGTAGGGGTCGTTGACGTAGAAGTCACCGTCGAGGATGTCCAGCGGTCGGGGGTCGACGGGCGTGACGGTCATGGCGACCGTCATCCTACGTTTGGGCCGTCACGGGAAGATGCTGCGCAGGGCGGTCCACAGCAGAATCAGGCCCGAGATGGCGATCGGCACGGGGATGGCTATGACCAGGGTCCAGGTGAGATACCGGATCCATGCGGGACGGTCGGCGAAGCGTCGCTGGTGGAAGGCGGCGTCCAGGCGCTCGGCCTCGATGTCGGGTCGTTCCAATCCGAGCAACTCGGCGGCGGAAACGGCGACCTCGGCCCGCACCACCAGCACGGCACCGCGGTGAGTGACGTGGTGAGGGGCGACATCGGTGGCCGGGTCTACCAGCACCGCGGCCTCATATCCCGCCTCGTGTAGCCGGGCCGCGGCCACATCGGCCTCCCAGCGGTTGGAGTATTCGGCGACAGGCACCATGCCCGGAAGCGGTCTCACCCCCATATCGTGCCCGCTCCTGAGGCCGATAGTGTGCCGCGCGTGGGTCCGGCCGTGGCCGTCAGCGAGCTCGTCAAGGACTACGGCGCGGTTCGGGCCGTAGACGGCGTGTCGTTCGAGGTGGAGCGGGGCGAGGTGTTCGCGCTGCTGGGACCCAACGGCGCGGGCAAGTCCACCATCGTGGAGATCCTGGAGGGGCATCGCGCCCGCACCTCAGGAACTGTGCGAGTTCTCGACTCCGACCCGTCGTCGGCAGGAGCCTCCTTCCGCGACCGAATCGGCATCGTGCTGCAGTCCTCAGGAATAGACCCCGAGCTGACGGCCCGCGAGGCGATCGACTACTACGGAGCCGCCTACTCACGCCGAGTGCCGACCGATGAGCTGATCGAATTGGTGGAGCTGGACGAGAAGGCTGACGCCCGCATCTCCACCCTGTCGGGAGGGCAGCAGCGACGCATCGACATGGCGCTCGGGCTGGTGGGCGACCCCGACGTGGTGTTCCTGGACGAGCCGACCACCGGCTTCGACCCCGCGGCCCGCCGGAGGGGCTGGGAGTTGGTCGAGCGGCTCGCCTCGCAGCAGCGGGCCGTGCTGCTCACCACGCACTACCTCGACGAAGCCGAGCACCTTGCCGACCGGGTGGCGGTGCTGGCCCAGGGCCGGATCGTGGCCGAGGGCACCCCGGCCGAGTTGAGGGCCAGGGCAGGATCGGCCCTGATCCGCTTCGCGGTGCCCGACAGGGTCGAGCCGGTATCGGACCTGCTCGCACCGGTCTCGGGCGACATCGTCGGGCGGGGACGGCACGTGGAGATCACCACCGATACGCCCACAGCCGACCTGGCTCAGGTCACGGGATGGGCGGCCGAGCTGGGGTTCGAACTCGAAGGACTGACCGTCACGACTCCGAGTCTCGAGGACGTCTACCTGAGCCTCGTCGCCGACGACGTCAACGACGCCGCATCACTCGATGGCGGGGACTCGCAGACATGAGGACGCTGTGGCGGTGCGTCCGCATGCAGAACCGGATCTTCTGGCGGACGCCGGTCGCGGCCTTCTTCACGCTGGTCTTCCCCATCCTGATGCTGGTGCTGTTCACCGCCATCTTCGGCAACGACGCCTTCGACACCGTCTACGGACGGGTCAACAGCAGCCAGTTCTACACGCCCGGCCTGGCCGTGTTCGCGGCCGCGTCGTCCACCTACACCGGCATAGGCATCAACCTGGCCAGCCGCCGGGAGTTGGGCATCCTCAAGCGGGTGCGGGGCACGCCCCTGCCGCCCTGGGCCTATCTCGGTGGTGTAGTGCTGTCGGCGGTCTGGATCGCGGCACTGGGAGTGGTCGCGATGGTCGTTCTGGGGGTCGTGGCCTACGGCGTGAACGTCGAGGCGGCCAAGGTGCCGGCCATGGTCGTCACCTTCGCGGTCGGTTCGGCGTCGTTCGCCGCTCTCGGCCTGGCGCTGGCCTCGGCGGCCCGGTCGGTGGCCATGGCCGTGCCCACAGCCAACGCCACCCTGTTGCCGCTGGCCTTCATCTCCAACATCTTCGTCCCCTTCGGCAGCGAGACTCCCGCCTGGCTGGACTTTCTCGGGAACATCTTCCCCCTCAAGCACTTCGGCCTGGCCTTCGGAGAGGCGATGAACCCGTTGTCGGATGCACCCGCCTTCGAGTGGCACCGGCTCGGTGTGCTGCTGATCTGGCTGGCCTTCGGGGCGGCCGTGGCCGCCTGGAAGTTCAGCTGGGAGCCGCCCGTGATCTCGGGTCGGTCGTCCCGTCGCCGTCGCACCCAGCCTGCTCCTGCGTAGCATCGCCGGATGGTCGACTACGACGAGTTCGGGCTGTTCGCCGAGAACGCCGCCGAGCACGGCCTCGAATGGTCCGGCCCGCCCGCGGTGCGGCGGGAATCGGTGGCACTGCCGTCGGGGCTGCGACTGTCGGCTCTGGTGTGGGGCACCGCCGAGCCGGAGTTGGTGCTGATCCACGGCGGCGCCCAGAACGCTCACACCTGGGACACCGTGGCGCTGGCACTCGGACGGCCGCTGGTAGCGGTGGACCTGCCCGGCCATGGACAATCCGACCACCGGCCAGCCCACAACTACGGGCCTGCCTCCATGGTCGACGACGTGGCCGTCGCGGTGGCGGCGCTGGCGCCGCGGGCCGGGGCGGTGGTGGGGATGTCTCTGGGCGGTCTCACCGCCATCTGCCTGGCCGCCGACCATCCCGATCTGGTGCGGCGCTTGGGGGTCGTCGACGTGACGCCGGGCACGGACCACAATAAGGCCGAGCCCATCATCGCCTTCATCGACGGCCCGGAGCACTTCGACAGCTTCGAGACGATCCTGCAACGCACCATCGAGCACAACCCCACCCGCAGCGAGTCATCGCTGCGCCGGGGCGTGCTGCACAACGCCCACGAGATGGCTGATGGCCGCTGGACCTGGAACTACGACCGCACGCGGGACTGGCAAAGCGGCGACAGGGCCGAAATCGACTTTGAGGGCCTGTGGGAGAAGGTTTCGGCCATCACCGCGCCAGCCGCGCTCTGGCAGGGCGGTGCCTGGAGCGTGGTCGACGATGCCGATGTGGCCGAGTGGATGCGGCGGCTGCCCGGCACGGTCCACGAGGTGGTGGACGGCGCGGGCCACTCGATCCAGGGCGACCGCCCCCTTGAGTTGGCTGCCTTGATCGAGGACCTGCTGCGAACATCTGTCAGCTAACCACCGCGCAGGTGGAGAATTGACAGAAGTTCAGGTGGACGCCCTCGTCGGACTCCTGCGATCAACTCCAAGAGCCAACGACTCGGCTCGCTAGCCCTCGCCGGTGTAGCCGGACTCGTCGAACAGGTAGCCGTCCGGTCTGATCTCCAAGCGGTGCCGGGGACCGGGCACCGAGGCGTCGCCGGTGGCGTAGCCCGCGTCGCCATGCCACATCGAGATCGGTCCGTGCTCGCCGTCGCTGATGCGAGTCTCGTAGCGGCGGGGGCGGCGTCGGGCCAGACCGGCGAGAGTGTCGGCCACCGTGGCGAAGCCCTCGATGGTGTGCAACGTGACCCATGTGGGGGCGATCAGTTCGATCTCGCCGGCATCGCGGCGCTGCATGGCATCGGCTGGGGTCATCCACTCGTGGTGGACGATCTCGCCGTCGTCGATGCGGACCTCTTCAGCCGGGGCCCTTGCCGCGAAGAACCATGTGGCGAAGCGCTTCGGCGCGATCGGCGGGGGGATCCAGTAGGAGAAGTGCACGAGGTTCGCGGCGTCAAGCACGATGGCGGCCTCCTCGTGAGCCTCGCGGGCCGCGGCGTTGCGGGCGGCCGCGATCAGGTCGTCGGTGCCGTCATGGTCGCCGTCGTCGATGCGTCCGCCGGGGAACACCCACATGCCGCCGAAGGCGATGCGGGAGTTCCTGCGCAGCATCAGCGACTCGGGACCCTCGGGACCGTCGCGCAGCACGACGACAGTGGCCGCCGGAATCGCGGGCGCCTCGCCGTCCCGCTCGAACTGCTTGCGCCACTCCTCGAAGAGCCAGACCTCCCGCCGGAACGCCTCCTGCGCCCCGTTGCCGGCCGAGTCCGTCCGCTGCCCGTTCTCTCGATCTCCGTCGCCGGCCGAGTCCGTCTGGGGGCCGCTCACTTGATCACGCCCTCGGATCGGAGCTGGTCGATGCTGTCTGTCAGGCCCAGTTCCTTCAGTACCTCGTCGGTGTGGTGGCCGTGGACGGGGGACGACGGCTGGCGCAGCTCAGCCGGAGTGTCTGAGAAGCGGGCCGGAGGCCGGGGCTGGCGGACCCGGCCCATTGCGGGGTGGTCGTGCTCTGTAAACAACTGGTTGTGAACGGCCTGGGCGTCCCCGGCGACGTCTTCCACGTCGAGCACGACCCCGAACGGCACTTGATGGCGATCCAGCGCTTCCACCGCCTCTACCAGGGGCATGGCGGCGGCCGCGGCATGCACCGCCCTGAATACCACGCTGGTCTGTTCCCTGTGGCGTTGGCGGTCACCCATTCCGGCCACGCGGGGGTCGATGGAGTCCACGCCGAACGCCCTGGCCATGCCGTGGAACTCGTCGTCGGTCACCGCGGCCACCACCACGTGCCCGTCGGCGAGGGCGATGGCCCTCTGGCGGGCCGAGAACGACTGGGCAAGATGACGCTGGTCGTTGTCCAGCGCGACCTCGTGAGCCGCTGCGTCGACGAACAGGAACGCCACCGAGGCGTCCAGCATCGCCAGCTGGACGTGCTGACCGC
>VXNG01000184.1:12712-17946 GCA_009840695.1 Acidimicrobiaceae bacterium | reverse complement strand
TGGTGGTGCACGACGAGACCGATCCCGATCCGTCGGTGGCGTTCGCTCTGAGCCGGCTGGCCAACACCAACGACGTGCCCACCCCGATCGGCGTGTTCCGGGCGATGGATCGCTCGGAGTACGGCTCGGCCGTCACCTCTCAGATAGCGGCCTCCCAGTCGAAGGCCGGTCCGGGCGACCTGCACAAGCTGCTGCACTCCCGCCCTACCTGGCAGGTCGCCTGAGACCGCGACGCGGGCCGTCACTGCGGTGGTCCGGCGTCGTCACAAGCCGGCGTTGTTGATACGCAGTCGCTCGGTTAGGAGTGGACCTGCTCGTAGCTCATGCCGCCGGTGTCGTCCACCCAGTACTTGGGTGCCCATCCGACGCCCTGCCAGGTCTTCATTTTGGTCGGACGCATTCGGAACAGCCACCTCGGTTGCTGCTTGCTTGCGGTCAGATAAGTGGGACCGTTGGGACCCAGATACCGGTACGACATCAGCTCGGCGATCTCGACCCACCGGCCTCCGACGTTGGGTTGTTCCACCACCTCCACTGTTCCCTCGGCGAAGACCTTGGGGACCTCCGTCGACTTGCCCATCTCGTCGGCCGGGCTGTGCGGAGCGTCGATCACGATGCAGATTCTCGGATCCTGCTCCAGGTAGCCGCACCACTCGGCTCGCTGGCGGCCCACGAACCAGAAGTCCTCGCCGTCCCAGTGGAACCAGACGGGCACCACGTACGGTGACCCGTCCGGCCTGACGCAGGCCAGCCGGGCCAGCGCGTCGGAGCCGAGGAAAGCCGACACCTCCTCGCTGTCCATGGTGCCGATCTTCCCGCGGAACTCATCGGCCATTGCTTGCCTCCCTGTGCTCGTGTTGCTGTGGTTGCTGTAGGCGGTAGCCCTGCTTGACAGGGTCGCTAGCTCTCGGGAACATCGTAGGTCTGAGCGGTGAGTGCGCCGTCCACCATGAGGTTGATCCCCGACACGTACTGCGCCTCGTCGGAGGCGAGGTACAGGAAGGCGTGGGCCACGTCGTCGACGGAGGCCAGCCGGTTGGCCGGCACCAGCGGGAAGCCCTCACTGCGCCATTTGTCCATCAACTCCTCACCCACAATGTCGGTCGACTGCTGGGTGTCGGCCGGGCCCGGGCCGACGCTGTTGCATCGGATGTTGAAGGGTGCGCACTCCACCGCGATGGCCTTCGTTAGTGCGGCCACGCCGGCCTTGGCCACGCAGTAGTGCGTGAAGCCCCGACCGTGTCCGAGAGAGGCGATCGACGAGGTGAACAGGATCACCCCGCCTCCGGTCTCCTTCATCGCTCGGGCGGCGCGGCTGCCCATCACGAAGTAGGCGTCGAGGTTCACCGACAGGACGCGGCGCCATTCTTCATCGGTCATGTCGACGAACTCAGCGCTGGTCCAAGCCGCCGCGTTGGACACCATCACGTCGAGTTTCGGATCGATGGCCAGAGCCTGAGCCACCGCTTCAGCGCAGTTCTCCATGACTCCGAGATCAGTGTTCAGCAGGTGCGGAGTGGCGCCCAGTTCCTCGATCACCGGCGCAACCGAGTCGAGCCGTTCCTGCTTGTAGTCGAGCAGGTACAGATTCTTGGCGCCCTCCGCGGCGAACAATTCCGCGGTACGTCGCCCGAAACCGCTTCCAGCTCCGGTGACGAAGACATTGCGTCCCTCGAATCGACGATTCATCATTGGTTCCCCCGGTATTCGATACTGGAATTCTGCACTTCGGCCGGGACTCCGGCTCGCTCTTGCTCACGGCCAAAGAAGGCACGTTCAATCTTAGTCAGCATCTGATCCGCGCTCCCATTGGCCTGCTTAGCGGTTCGTTGTGCGCGTATAGCACGAGGGAACTAGTGTGCTTGTCCCAGTCACGAGCAAAGGGGGACAACACATGCTCGATTACAACGAACTGAAGGATCAGGGAGGCCTTGACGTCTGGCCCGGTTTCGACGAGTTGCCATACGCGAAGACGCTCGAAGGCGATCCAGTCCAATCGGGTCGGTTTGACTCTGGCGGGCTTGGTAAGCGCACGATGACGGGTGTCTGGGCGTGTACGGAGGGCAGCTTCGAATACACCTATCCGGGCGACGAGATCTGCACCCTGCTCGAGGGCCGGATCCGGCTGGTTTCCGCGGATGGCGAATCCCACGAATTCGCCGCGGGTGACACGTTCTACAACAGCAAGGGAGAGGTGTGGAATTGGACGGTCATCGAGCCCGTCCGCAAGATCTTCCACATCCACGATCCGGACTCCGACGACCTCGCCGACTGAGCGAATCGTCGTTCCGTCCGTGCACACGATCCGCGTCACGGACGAGTCTCAGAACCGAGGCGGGCTCCCGTCTGCCTTGAAGGCGTCATTTGTCTGATGTATCGTCGGGCCCATCGCCTTCCAGGAGCCGGGGGCGCGTCGTACTCCTGAATGGGGGCCAGGAGCATGATCGATTCCGTGTTGACCACCGTGGTGACCGTTTCTGATATGGAGCGTTCGCTGGCCTTCTACCGCGATCTGCTCGGCTTTCGAGTGGCAGTAGAGCTCCCCCCGCCGGCAGAGCGAGAGCGTTGGGACACTTATCACCAGCAGGTTTGCGGCGTTGACGACGCGGTAATCCGCGTCGCCTACCTGGAAGCACCCGATAGCGAGACCGCCCTTGAGCTGATCGAGTACATCACTCCAAAGAAGCCAGCGCAGTCGCCCAGCAACGTCGATCAAGGCGGCACGGTGATCATCGCCCTGGCTGTTTCGGACAGCGAGAGTGTTGTGGCCCGCGTCCGCGAGGCCGGCATCGAGACGTTGTCGGATCCGGTGCCCTACGTCACCGATGACGGTGTTTCCTCCAAGACGACATATCTACGAGATCCTGATGGAACAATGTTGTGCTTCTTTGAGATTATCGAATCATAGTTCTAATCCCCTCATAATGAAGATATTTCAATCGATCACAACACCCAAGGGAGAAACGGAATGAAAGACCCACAGGATGTCCTACTCCGTAACTTTGCGGCATTCGATGCCAAGGACGCCCAAGGAGTCATCGACACCTACACCGAGGATTGCATACTCATCGACGTCGCCGCACCGGAGCCCACCTACGGCAGTGCCTTCCTTCACGAGCACATGGCCAACCTCTCGAACGCATTCCCCGACATGCACGTCGAGGACGCGCGCTGGCTAACCGGCGAGAACCTGATTGCGGCCGAGTTCGTACTGGTCGGGACGCATCTCGGGGAGTTTCTCGGCTATCCGCCGTCGGGAAACGTGATCCGCTGGGTCACCTGCAGCTTCTTCGATCTGACCGACGACAACGAGAAGATCTGGAAGGAGACCTACTACTACGACTTGGCCAGCGTCACCGCACAGCTCCAGCCGCGAGACGACTGAGGGATCGGCCGCGGCCCCCACAGGCACGCGGGCAGGAAGGGACTGATTCATGAGAACCAAGGCATGTGACGTGGTGGAGGCCTATCTGGACGCCTTCTTCAACTCGCGCTGGGACGAGGTCCGACCCGCGCTGGCCGAGGACTGCGTAGTCGTGGACCCGCTCATGCCCGATCCCGTGAAGGGCAAGCAGGAAGTGATGGATCTACTGGCCTACTGCCATACGTGGGGCCACTACCACGGTGAGATCCTCAACATCTTCGGCGATGAGCAGCAGGTCGCGGTGCAACTCTGGATCAGCGGCAAGGTGGTCGAGGCGCCCGAGGGCATGCCCGAGGAGGTCGTCGGCCGGGAGTTCGCCTTCGCCGAGTGCGATGTGTTCGAACTCGACGACGACCATCACATCACCAAAGTCTCGATCTACGCCGACGTGGTCACGCTCCAGAACCAGCTGGGCCAGGAGTTTTGAGATGAGGGCCGCCCGGCTGCTCCCCGACACCGACAGCCTTGCGGTTCTCGACGTTCCCGAGCCGGAGCCGGCCGGTGACCAGGTCCTGGTGCGGGTAGTGGGCGCAGGCGTGTGTCGGTCCGACATCCACGTGCTCGACGGGGCCTTCGCCGACATGATTAGCCGTCCGGTGACTCCCGGGCACGAGATCGCGGGCGTCGTCGAAGCCATCGGCTCAGACGTGAGCGACCTCGACGTCGGGACGCCGGTGGCCGTGATGGTGGGGTGGGGATGCGGCCACTGCGGCGCCTGCGTGGGAGGCCACGAGCAGCTCTGCCCCTCCGGTGACGAGGCGGGCGCCACCGTCGACGGCGGGTTCGCAGAGTTGGTACTCGTGCCGCACCGGCGCCATGTTGTGCCGCTCGGCGACGTGTCACCGTACGACGCCACGCCGTTCGGGTGCGCCGCGCTGTGCTCATACGCGGCTGTCAAGCGGGTGGCGCCGTTCCTGTCGGGCCAGTCGACCCTCGTCATTCTCGGCGCCGGCGGGTTGGGCCTCTATGCCACCCACTACGCCCGCACCCTCACCGGGGCGCGCGTGGTGGCGGTCGATCCTCGGCCCGAGGCGCGCGACCTCGCCCTGTCCGCGGGCGCGCACGACAGCATCCCATCGGGCGCTGACGCCGCGAGTGCGCTGACCGAACTGACCGCAGGGCGCGGCGCCGAGGCCGTCGTCGACTTCGTCGGGACCGACGAGACGCTCGGGCTGGCTGCGGCCACGGTTGCGGCGCGGGGGATTGTGGCGCTGCTCGGCCTCGCGGGCGGCCATATCGCCTTCGGCTTCGAGGCGCTGGCGCCGGAGGCCGCGCTGACCACGGTCGTGGCTGGCACCGTTCTCGACCTCCACGACGTAGTGCGCCTCGCCCAGCGCGACGCCTTCTCCATGCCCCTGAGCCCCTACCCGCTCGACGGCATCAACGAAGCTCTCTCTGATCTGCGCGCCGGCCGAATCAACGGCCGCGCCATCGTCCTCCCCGGGGGGCAGCCAGCATGACCGATCTTGTGCTGCCGGCTCCCGTGACCGTCACCGAATGCGAGTCGATGTTCGAGAAGGCCCCTGGCCTGACTCGCCACACGCGACACCGCGGCGGGTCCCTGGCGGCCACAACAAGTACCAACGAAAGGAACCAAACATGAGAAGATTTACCGTCATTCTCGTGTCGCTATTGTCGGTGGCTCTCATTGCCGCCGGATGTGGCGATGATGACGACGACGCTCCGGCCGCGCCGGCGGAGCCGGCTGCACAGCCGGCCGAGGAGCCGGCTGAGGAGCCCATGGAGGAGCCCATGGAGGAGCCGGCTGAGGAGCCCATGGAGGAGCCCATGGAGGAGCCGGCTGAGGAGC